>JBBSJI010000019.1:0-46450 GCA_038257425.1 Chitinophagales bacterium | reverse complement strand
TTCTTTGTATTTTTGATAACAACTGCATTTACTATGTATATGGCCGGTATGCAGTTGTGATTTGCTTTCAACTTTAGTTCTTTGTATTTTTGATAACAACATTGCATTGGGTGATGATGCCATACTAAAAGTTGTGATTTGCTTTCAACTTTAGTTCTTTGTATTTTTGATAACAACCATTGGGTACAATGGCTGCTGCTAAAGTAAGTTGTGATTTGCTTTCAACTTTAGTTCTTTGTATTTTTGATAACAACTAGTTTATCTTTTTCAACCACCCGCCCAGGTTGTGATTTGCTTTCAACTTTAGTTCTTTGTATTTTTGATAACAACATGTGCAGGTTTCGGCCACCACCTGTGGCCGTTGTGATTTGCTTTCAACTTTAGTTCTTTGTATTTTTGATAACAACAAAAAGTCTGAAATTCCGAAATCGAGCCATGTTGTGATTTGCTTTCAACTTTAGTTCTTTGTATTTTTGATAACAACGCCGGTATTATTTTAATATACCTGCTTAATGTTGTGATTTGCTTTCAACTTTAGTTCTTTGTATTTTTGATAACAACTGAAAACAAAACTGCATGCAGTGGTAAGTGTTGTGATTTGCTTTCAACTTTAGTTCTTTGTATTTTTGATAACAACACAAAAATAAAAAACTTTCCTCACATTGCTGTTGTGATTTGCTTTCAACTTTAGTTCTTTGTATTTTTGATAACAACACATGACCTACAACCAGCTGCTGCTTATCAGTTGTGATTTGCTTTCAACTTTAGTTCTTTGTATTTTTGATAACAACGTATTGGGCTGAAAATCGTGTAGCTATTGGGTTGTGATTTGCTTTCAACTTTAGTTCTTTGTATTTTTGATAACAACAATTTAGTTGGCAAGCCAATTATACTATTAGTTGTGATTTGCTTTCAACTTTAGTTCTTTGTATTTTTGATAACAACAGCTTTTGACAAAAGCCAATACCAGCAAGAGTTTTGTTATAAAATAGAAAGAAAAAACTGACTTAAATGTCTCGGTACTGAAAGGAATCGGGGCATTTTTTGTGGTTGTAACCGGGCTAAAACAGTTCCAATTGCTGGGGGATTTCTGTGTGTTCGGCTATTTTTTGGCCATGAAATATCTCCATCATACCAAATTGCTTATCGGTAATAGTCATTATGCCCACCTTTCCCTTTTCGGGCAGTATTTTTTTTACCCTGGCTACGTGTACCTGTGCGTTTTCCATACTGGCACTGTGGCGCAGGTACAGGCTAAACTGAAACATGGCGAAGCCATCGGCCATTATCTTTTTACGGAATTGTGCAGCTATCTTTCGCTCCACCCGGGTTTCGGTTGGCAGGTCGTAAAATACAAATACCCACATAATACGATATGCATTTAGGCGTTCGCTTTTCAAGTTTTATACATTTAATAAAACTGTTTTTATTCCCCCTTCGGGGGTTAGGGGGCTATTTCGGGCAGCAACAGTTTGCGTTGCTCACCGGCATAGCACCTTGCTAAGGAAACTGCCGTTCGCTGCATGGCTACCATCAGGGGGCTTTTATCGCCAGCCAGCAGCACATCAAGTGTTGGTATTTTCAGTAGCTCTACTTTCAGTTCCTGCGTAAGGTTTTCTACTGCTGATGTTTTATCAATCATGCTTCTAACCACCATATCCACGTAAGGGCGGTAAGGTTCCATCATATCATCAGCCAGGCAATAAGCATTGTACCTGTTGCGGTGAAAAATACCCAGGGTGGGTAGCAAGCCTGCACCCACTATAGCCCTTGCCATACCTGCCCGTATAATGGCATAACCATAGTTTAGCAGGTTATTGGGTGGCAGGCCATCCCTTTTGCGGTAAAAATTCCATGCCGGAGGAAACAGGTTTTTCCAATAATGTGCGGCAGCAACTGCTTCGTTATTATCGGCATCGCCGCTTTTTACACTGTAAGCCAGGTTTTCAAGCAACTTATTTTTTCCGTTCCATTTCTTTATTACAGCAGCCTGATTGCTTATTTTGGCTTTTACCGTTTGCTGCCACAATTGTTTCTTTAAAGGTTCTGTGGCTTCAATCTGCACCCTGAAGCGTTCGCTTTGCAGTGTATTGGTTTCTAATGGCATCAGCAGGCCGGTGGGGTGGTGGGTATTGTTGCAGGTTACCACGGCTACGTTGGCACTTACTAATTTATCAAGCAGGTAATGGGTAAGGCTGATCTGTTGGTGTTCTAAAATTAACATGCCCAGGTCTTCAATGGGTACGCTTTTATCTGGCCTGTCTTCCATGCCTTTTATATGGCTGTAGCTTACCAACATTTGCTCATTGGCAAATTTAAGGAAGCAGGCGTTTTCAATGCAGATGGTACGTTTAATCATGAATTATTAAATTGGTGAGATATTACCTAATCTGTCAACTTTTAGTTTGATAAAATTTTCTTTAATTATCTGAGTTTTATCCTTTGTTTTTTCAGATTTACTTAAACTTTCAAATTCACCTTTTTCAATAATTGAAGAAACATTAGTTGGTAAGAAGTAACAAGTTGTATCGCTTGAACTTTTCATGATGTAAGTTCTGTCTGCAATTCTTTTTTTATTATCCCAACTAATCTGATTAATTATTTCGTCAGGTTCAGGTACATATACAATATCCCCTGGAGAAAGAACCATATAATGTGAATTTGGGGTTTCATCATGAATTGACAACCCCTTTGCTAATCTTTCAATACAGTCAAGAAAATTTGGCGTGCTATATTTTCTAATAATTTTCTCATCGCCGTTCTTTTTATCTGTCTCTTTTTTTACTTCCACAATAAAATATTGATTAACCCCACCATCTCCTTCAAGAAGTTTGTTATCCTTTTCAATCTTATTGCCGCCTTCCTTCCTGGTTACTTTATTTATTGGGTGAGGTGCTTTTTTATATAGCATTTCAAGAGCCTCCCCTTTAAAGGCAAGCTTGGGTTCGTTGCTATATTCTAATAAGTGTTGCTTCAATAAATTAGTTAGCCAATTTTTTTGAAGAGTGGAGTACGGCATTTTTTCTATTTTTTCCTTTGTAAAGGTCTCATCTATATTCACTCTTTTTGAAGCATATTTTTTAAATTGTAAGAGATCAATTGTTTTTATTTCATTCCCTTCGTTATCTTTTAATGGATTTTCCGAAAGAAATTTATCAACAGCCTTTTCATCACTACTAAAGCGTTTTATCAATAAATCAACTTGTTTTCTTAAAACTGTTTTGGCAATCCTCCAATCTTCACTATTCCAGTTTTTGTCTTCCCTTTTTAAAAACTGAATTTGAGTTTTTATGGCTCCTCTAATATCTACACCCGTCTTGTATTCTGCCAAATGAATTTTACCTAATGGCTGCCCAAACAAAGATTGCCTTACAGCCACCCAATATTTATCATCATCTTTAGGAGCTTGCTGAAAGTGTATTTTCTTTTCCCATTTACCATTCTCATCTTCTTTCCATTTATAGTATTTATTTACAGCTTTTGAAATAAGTTTAGATGTGGGTTTATGTGATACAATTATAGATTCAAGAGCTTCTTTTGTATCTAAATAGAATTTTTCCCAGGGAGTACCAAATTCTGTCATGCCATTTTCCTGATTTTCTAATTGTTTCTTTTTATTCAATAAGTATTTCCACTTTGCCCAATCATCGTAGCTTTTATCTTTTTTATTATTGCTTAATGAGTTTAGACTGTTCAAGTATTTAATATGGCTGCGGCTTGTACAGGCAATCACTAAAGCGTCCAAAGCATGATGCCGGTGGTCAATCCTTTTATAATCTTTTGCAAAATGATAATCCCCTTCTTTGGTTTCACTTGGCAGGATGAGTTTTTCTTCTAGAATGCCTTCCAGCCTTTCAAAGCGGGGCTTTAAAATTTCTTTCCATAATTTATTTAAGCCCCATTTGTTTTTAAGGTCTGATGTAATGCTGCCTGAAGTATAAATAACACCTTCATCAGTTTCGTTTCCAATAGCAACAGGACGGAGAAATTGTGCAACTGTTCTTGAAATGTATTTGGTGTCATTAAGCTGCCTTTCAATAAATCCTTCTGGTACTTCGTATAATTTTAAATGCCGCTTTTTCTTTTTATTGGTAAATACATCATCGGCAAATTTTTTATAGTCCTCTAATGATAAAACAGTTATTTTACTTCCGTCACTCAAGTTTATCTCTATACCCTGACTATCCTCTATAAATTGTATGGCAAGCCTGTTATCTTTAAGGGCATTCACTTCTGCTTCAACTACTACTTTGTTACCAAAAGAATTATCATAAAATTTTGCCCTTGGTATGATGTGGTCTATTTGATATTTTTCTGTAAAAAGTTCGCTCAGTTTAATTACTTTACCTGTGTAGGGAGAACGATAGTTTTGCTCTGCCCAATGCCTGTATTTTTCAATATCGGCATCTTTAACAAATTCCGCATTATTTTTTTTGAAGAGTAAATCAAATGAATCTTCGCCTTCTTTGCCGCCATTTTCTTTCCATAGCCTGAACTTGTCCAAATCTGAAGGAGAGTTTTCATTAAAGTTTGGGTATTTTAATTCTTTTAGCAAAGTTGCTATTCGTTCTTTCTCAATCCTGTTTTTTGTATTTCCTTCCGCTATTTTTTTTCTGTCATCATTATTGTTTTTCATCTCTCTTCCTAATTCAACATGTATGTAATCAGGGCGACCTAATTTTTCATTTGCCCAAATGTCTTTTACTAAGCTGAGGGTTTCTCTTATTATCTTCTCAACAACCGGGTTACGGATAGAATTGTAAGGAATAAGTTCTTTTATGTTTAAATCTTCTGCCGATTCATACTTTTCTTCATTGGCTCTTTCGCTATGCCGACCATAAACAATGTAAGCGGCTATATAAATAGGAAGTCCTGTGAATTGATTAATAGTACTTAAATCAAGTTTTAATATTTCTTCTCTTACTTTATCAGAAATGGTTTCATCAAACTCCCCATCAATTATCTTATTAATCCTGTCTAAAGTATGAGTATGAAAGCCATCATCGCTCCAGAATTTTCCTATCCGCATCAAAGGCAATAATTTGTTCATAGCTTTTGTAGATAGTGAAGCGTACTGACTTGGGAATTCTGGTAATTTGGAAATGTGTAGTATAACAGCTTCAGGCAAATCGAAATACTTTTTATTCCTTAAAGCATTTATTATTTCGTTTTCTTCTGGTAAAGAATAAACAATATGCCATAGTTGATTTAAAGACTCTACATTGCTTATGTACTTTTCTCCTTCTTCAACAAAGCCATGCTTTTTAAATACTTTCCTGAATAAGGCTTTTGTTTCATTTCCTTTAAAACTTTTATCATCAGGGTAATTAAGTTTAAAGTTGAAAGTCTTTTCGCCATTTTCAGTTAAGTCTTTTTTGAAGCCAAATAGTCTTAAAATGCTGTCATGGCTTACTTCTGCTGAACTATCAAACAGTTCAAATACTTTTTCTTTATTCTCTGGGGTTAAATATTCATTACTTACATCTATGTTGATTTTAAGTTTTCCATTTATAGTCTCTTCTTTTTTTATAATCCCTAAGTTGTGAATGGTTTGCCATATCCTGAATTCCTGAAAACAGGGTGCACTTCTTGAAGTTACTTTTACTCCAATAGTTTTTGGCTCTTTATCCTTTGTTTTATAGGTCTTTGTTTCGTACTGGCAATTTGCTAATAATCCTTTTTGTGATTTTAATCCTCTTTGATAATAAATAATATCATTAAAGAAAAGGTGAAATAAATCTTTAGCTTTTAATTCTTTATTTTTTTCTTTATTGTGGGTGTAAAAAGTATCTGCTATTTCGGCTATCTTATTTTTATCGGTAAACTCTTTTTTGTAAAAGGCACTTTGAGTTTCCCATATTTTTTTTAACTCATCCTGATAAAATTTTCTGTCAACAATTCTTTGCTTAACTGTGAAGCTTTTATTTTTCTGTAATTCTGATTTAATATTTTTTAAATAGTATTCAGTAATGGTTACATCTTCTTTGGCAATATCTTTTTCCAGTGCAGCTTTTCTATTTTCCCATGCTTTTGGGTCAACTTCAGAAATCGTATAGTTTACAATTTGGTCTTTTGTTGTTTTCTTAGTTATTTCAACTTCTTTATTAGAATTAAGCCAGTCCAAAGGATTTTTTCTTTTCTTAAGTGCTTTGAATTCTAAATTAGACGCTTTGCATGTTAATTCATAAAAGGTATAATCTCTGTCTTTACCTTCACCTTTCCCTTTTTCTTCTATTGAGGTTATAGTTACTATTTCAACCCACTTTTCATAAATAGGCCATTTTATTTCTTTCTCTTCTTCTTCAATCTTTGCATCTTTTCTACTGCTTTTAAAACCTCTCCTTTGGTTATAATGATAGAGTATCCTGGCAAGTTCTGGTAAACTAACTTGTGTATGTAATGCTTTAGTTTTAAGAAAATAAATTATCCAGTCTTCTGATATTTCATAGTCATCACCTTTAGTTGTTTTCTTACCAGCTATTCCGAAAAAATCAGAGGCTTCTTTTTTTAAACTATCTGAAAAAGGCAAATACTCATTTATATTATGTTTCTCCAAATTTTTAAAGTTACTCGGAAATTCCTGAGGTATCCAGCCAAGTGTTTTCAGTGCTTCAATTAGCCTTGTCCGCCTTAGTTTATAACGCTGATTTAATCTTCTTGCACCTCTTTCCTGTCTTCTCCCTGCTGCCTTTGATTCTGGCACACCCGATTCAAATTTATTCATAGCATCAGCATCCATCGGAATTATCCTGCTTCCTAATTGAATAATTTTGCCATCTAAAGTTTCAGGGTTTTCATAAGCATTGCTCTCAATAAATGCCCAACCAATTGAGTTGGTTCCAATGTCTAATCCAAGTATTCTTTTCATATAGCTGATTTTAGGGTTGCAGTTGTATAAATAAAAATGCCCCGAATTACGTCGAGGCTCGTGAAAATCATTGCGGAATGATCCTTATTGTGATTTGCTGTATCTAAGATATGTAACATTTTGTAAAACCAGTTTATTTCTAAAATAATAATAAAAAATATTTTGCTTTTGAATACATTTAAACCGGCGCAAGTCGGTTTTTTATTTTGGTATGTGTTTTAGTTAAGCATGCTGTTATAGGTTTGAGCGAATTATTGAGAAGCCTTCACAATATAAAATTTATTTAATACAAAATAGCAATTTCTCCATTATAGGCTTAGCTATAATTAAAGACATTTGCAGTAAACTGTATAGATTTAGTTGAGCGCAGGTTAAAAAAAATGCCCCGAAAAAACTCCGGGGCAAACTAAGCAATTAGCAGTGGTTAAAATTTTAAGCCAACGGAAGCCACAATATTTCCTCTTTGTTGTTTTAATGTTGCATAGGTGTTTGCCCTGTCCTCAAGCCGGTAAGGAAAACTTACATCTTTGCTTGTGGCATGTACATAACTCAGGTCAACAAAAAAACCTTTGTTGCGGTAACCCAGCCCGCCACTCAGTAACATGCGGTTGGCTTTATAAGCTGCATCTTTATAGGGGTTGCCATAATAAGCAAAACCCAGTCTTGCCATAATGATATTGAACTTTAGTTCTCCACCCACCCGAAAATTAAAATTGCCTTTGTAATCAGCTTTTACTACTTGGTTCAATGCTTTGTAATACGCTTTTTCAACCGCCGTTACTTCCTCGTTATCGCTGCTGAAACGGCTGCCTTTGTGATGCACATATTCGATATCGGCACTGATGAACCCTTTTTGTTTTTTTACATCAACGATCTCCCTGAAAACATAAGAGGCGCTTATAATGGCTTTGAACGGCGTGCTCTGTATATATTTGGCCTGGCCGGGTTCATTGTTGGTAAAGGTTTGTGAGTTTACATTGTAATTGTCTATCGGGTTTTCAAGCGCTGTTGTTAATGTTACAGTTCTTGTATCTTTTAAGAACATCCAGGTAGGTGTATGTATGGCAAGGCCAAGGCGTATATAATCCTGCGGCCGGTAAATGATGCCGATCTTGGCATTGAAGCCTGTTCCCTTGGTTGTAAAATCATCGCTGTATTCAAACTGCTTAAAATAATTTGATGTATTGGATGAAGTATCTGATTCCTTAAACACGGTATTGCTGGTATAATCAACCAGGGGTATGCCAATGGTTGCACCAATGAACCATTTGTCTTTGCTGTTATGTGCAAAGCCCACTGCCAGTTCTGAGATTGCACCTTTTGTTTTTTTGATCATCTCCTGCTGTAAAGCCTGCCCTGCATCCAGTATATATTCAGGTGCCCCTTTTACCTGTGTAATGCCATTGATGGTTACGGTATCTATCAGGTATGTATATAATGCGGGGGCTGATGTGTAGGGGTATTGCGAATTGGCATTTAAGACCTCGTTAATGGTTAACCCGCTTTTTGCAAATTCTTCTGCAAACTGTTCACTGAAGGAACTGTAATTATTTAAACCTTTGTAGCGTATCTCGTTATTAAAATTGGCGGTTTGAGTTATAGCAATACTTATGGCACTGCTGTTTTGTGGGTTATTGTAATCAGACAATCCAAAGACCCAGCCCGTGGTGCCAAAGCCTATACTGTTCCTTTTATTCTTAGAATCGGTATCCCTGAATTTGGCTTTGTTATTATTTAATAGAAATAAAGGGGTGATCACAAACTCATTGGTTTTATAAAACCCAAGCCCGGCGGGGTTTACAAAGGTTGCATTGATATCGCCACCCAGGGAGCCCATTACGCCACCAATGGCCATATTACGAGCCGTGCCGCTTTGCGGATAAAAGGAATATCGTATCGCATCTTCAGGAACCTGTGCGTAAATTATGGTGCTGGAAAATAAAAAAGAAAGGAGTAAATATTTTTTCATGCAATATTTTTTACTGAATGATAATCTTGTAAAGAAATTATTGGTCGAATCGTTCTTCGCAATTTCCCTCCCCACAGGGGAGGTTAGGAGGGGCTGTTTTACCCTCCTCTTCCCGGCCTGCTTACCGAGCCTGAACTGCTGCTGCCGGATGATGAACTTCCACTGCTGCTGTTATTGCTGCTGCTGTTATTATTGGATGAAGGTGTATAGGTTCTGGAATTGTTGGATGAAGATTCTGTAGAACGTGATGGTAATATAACCCTTCTTCCCTCCGATGGAGAACTGCTGCGGTTGCTGTTATTATATTGTACCGGGTTTGCCCAGGTTACTGTTCCACTGGTTTTGCCCGAGGCTACTTTTGCATTATAACCTTTATAAGTGTTAAGGTTTACCATGCGGGGTGTTGTATTTACCTGCCTTACATTGGTTGTATAAATTGCCCATGGATAATAATAAGGGTTGTAATAATAACCGGTGTTCAGGCATTGGCATACCGTAAATTTATAGGGGCTGTTCTCGTATTCATAATCTTCCCTGAAATCTCTCCAGCGCCTGTCCCGTATGCCCATGGTAATTTCATAATCATTTGCATCAGGGTATCTTACCTGCTCTCTTTTTTCTTCTTTGTAATCATCTTCTTTTTGTACCCGGGCAGGGGAATAATATACATCATCAGGTGTTTGACCTGATTTGTAGGCGGTGCTGCAACTGCTGAAAGCAACCACAGATAAGGCTATGAGTAAAGTTTTTGACTGCATGATGATTAGTTTTAAGCATTTAAAATTGAAGTTATTACTTTTGTACAGGTTTCGAAGAATTTATAAAACTGCACAATATTTCTCAACAGACATTAAAGTTAAATCGTTCGTTGTTAAAACAGTGCTAAAAAGGTTTGGAGTTTGGAGTTTGGAGTTTATGGTTTATGGGTTATGGTTTTTTGTTTCCGGCATTGGTAATTCAGTCTATAATTTTTATCAGTTTAAACCTGCATAATGGAAAGTTGAATAGAAAGTTAATGCCAAAGTTTCCCGTCTTTGCGAGGGAGGTACGACCGAAGCAATCTGCTGAAAGAAGCAAAGATAATTATAGTTATACAGAACAAGAGTGTCCTTCGACTTCGCTCAGGATAAACTGCCTATGAAACTGAATAAAGAATAAAAAGTTTGGTAAAAAAAGCAAATAAAATCGGTCAGACCAGGCGTGAGACCGGGTAAAAAAACAAAAAAATTAAATGAGTAAAGAACTTACATCAAGAGCAGAAGATTATTCTCAATGGTACAACGACCTGGTAATTAAGGGTGGCCTGGCAGATCATTCGGCCGTAAAGGGTTGCATGGTTATAAAGCCTTATGGTTTTGCCCTATGGGAAAACATGCGTGACCAGTTGGATAAAAGGTTTAAAGAAACCGGGCATGTAAATGCATACTTCCCTTTGTTCATTCCAAAAAGTTTTTTGAGTAAAGAAGCTGCACATGTGGAAGGCTTTGCCAAAGAATGTGCGGTGGTAACGCATTACCGGCTGATGAACGATCCAAACGGAAACGGAATTATTGTGGACCCAACTGCAAAGCTGGAAGAAGAACTCATCGTTCGTCCAACATCCGAAACCATTATCTGGAACACATACAAGGACTGGATACAATCATACCGTGATCTTCCTTTATTAATAAACCAATGGGCCAATGTTGTGCGTTGGGAAATGCGTACCCGTTTGTTTTTACGCACCGCCGAATTTTTATGGCA
The DNA here is from genome assembly GCA_038257425.1 of Chitinophagales bacterium. Lineage (GTDB taxonomy): Bacteria > Bacteroidota > Bacteroidia > Chitinophagales > Chitinophagaceae > Ferruginibacter. Next base: position 35,870 of record JBBSJI010000019.1, on the reverse strand, counting down.
GGAAGGACATACCGCCCATGCAACGAAAGAAGAAGCTATTGAAGAAACAGAACGCATGCTTGATGTGTATGCCGAATTTGTTGAAACCTTTATGGCAGTGCCAGTTATTAAAGGTATTAAAACCGAAAGCGAACGATTTGCCGGTGCAGTGGATACCTATTGCATTGAAGCGCTGATGCAGGATGGCAAGGCATTGCAGGCAGGCACTTCACATTTCCTGGGACAAAATTTTGCAAAAGCATTTGATGTACAGTTCTTAACCAAAGAAAATAAACAGGAATATGTCTGGGCCACATCATGGGGTGTATCAACAAGATTGATAGGAGCCTTGATAATGGCACATAGTGATGACCAGGGATTGATACTGCCTCCAAAGATCGCACCCTTCCAGGTTGTGATCGTACCGATATATAAAGGAGAGGAAAGTAAAGCGCCGATTGATGCGAAGGTTAATGAAATAATAGAATCCTTAAAAGCATTGGGTATAAGGGTTAAGTATGATAACAGTGATAACAGCCGCCCAGGCTGGAAGTTTGCCCAATACGAATTGCAGGGTGTGCCTGTAAGAATTGCCATGGGACTACGTGATATGGAAAACCAGGTGGTTGAAGTTGCCCGAAGGGATACCAAAGAAAAGAACAGCATGCCGATGGAAGGGCTTGCAGAAAATATTGTACAACTGCTGGATGAAATTCAACAAAACATGTACAATAAAGCACTTGCATTTAGAACTGACAATATTACCAATGCCGATAACTGGGATGATTTTGTGAAGATACTTGATGAAAAGGGCGGCTTCATTTCAGCACATTGGGATGGCACTGCGGCTACCGAAGAGCAGATAAAAGAAAAGACCAAGGCAACCATACGCTGCATACCTATGAATAATAAACCCGAAGATGGGAAATGCATATTAAGCGGAAAGCCAAGTACACAAAGGGTTTTATTTGCAAGAGCTTATTAGAAAGTTAATAGTTAATTGTTATCTGTGATTTTAACAGCTAACAATTAACCAATAACATATCATAGTGCCAATGTTATTCTATTCTTTAAATATCATTACGTGGCTTGAGGCTCACCAATTGCCCTGCATGTTTAAAGCAGTAACGCATTTTGATTGCCCGGGCTGTGGTATTCAGCGCAGTTTTATTTTATTGGTAAAAGGAGATATTGCCGCAAGCTTTTTTATGTACCCCGCCCTTGTTCCCATACTGTTACTTTTTTCTTTTTTAATGATACAACTGATAGGCAGATTTAGCAGGGGTGCTTCGGTATTAAAATATGGATATCTTTTTAGTGCAGGAATAATTTTGGTAAGTTATATTTACAAATTAATTACCAAAACTTAATTTATGAGTGATCAACAAAACTACCTGAGTTCAGGTAACCAACCTTCAAACCTGCCAAACGCAACTGCAGCGTTGGTACTTGGTATCATTTCAATTGTAGGTGCATTATGCTATGGCATAGTGGGTGTAATATGTGGCATCATTGGCCTGGTGCTTGCCAATAAGGACCGTAAATTATACCAGGCTACTCCTGAATTGTATGCTGCTTCCAGTTACAGCACATTAAATGCAGGCAGAACATGTTCTATCATTGGCCTTATCTTAGGTAGCCTTGTGGTATTGATCATGATCTTTTACTTGATCTTCTTCGGTGCTTTCTTCATGGAAGCACTTCGCAGCGGTAATTATAAATAATATCATTAATAAAAAAGCAGGCCTTCAAAATTTTGAAAGCCTGCTTTTTTATAAGAGTAATATTATTCTTTTGTTGCCAGGTAATTGTAATCCTCCAGCAGTTTTTCTAAAAATTGGTCAACGTGCATATCAGAATTGATATGCAAAACTTCTTTGATCTTCATCGCAACCCGGTTACACATCTCGTAATTATTTCTTTTGCTGGCCTGTGTTAACACGCCTTTAATGGTATTGATATCTCTGTCGCTGAGCCGCATCACATCCGGGAACATTACTTTATAATCTGTTTTATTAATCTGCATAAAAACAGTGTCGGCCACAGTTAAAGCTGATTTGGTGTTCACTACTACAGTTCCGGCGATCATATCACCCAGGCGCTGGTTCTTATTGGATACCGAAATGATGATCACCACAGCAATGCCGCATAAGCCTGTAATAAAACTATAGGCCATTACATTCTCATTTGAAAAAGCAATGTAGCCAAACAGGAATGGCCATTCAAAGAATTTGGTTATCCAACGCAGCAGGTACTGCCCAAAAGTTGGTTCGCCGCCTTCCAGGCTGATCACTCTTATGGAAAGGATTTTTTTACCAACTGTTTGCCCATTCAGCCAGAGTTCAGTCAACAAAGAATATAAAAGCATGGGCAGTGATACAATGAGAATATCCAGTCCTACATTGCCCTCAAAATTCAATAAAAGTTCATTGTACAGCATATACTTCATACTGTAGAGGTAAATAAGCAGTATACAAAAATCAATAATATATGCCAGCAGTCGTTTGTGAAATTCTGCAATTTCAAACTCCAGATCAATATTAAAAGCAGTACCGATTTGTATGATGCCCATGATAAATGCAAATTACGGTTTGCCCTTTACAGATGCAGCAAAAGATGGATTTTTTTATTAGTTAAAAATTCGGCAAATTGTAGACTTAATTGTTTTTGTCATTCCGAGGTACGAGGAATCTTTCCTGGGTTTCAGGAATTGAGATGCTTCGTACCTCAGCATTGACAGGACACACGATTAAATGCGACAAATCTATCATAAGCCTATAACCATTTTGGAATGAGGGAAGCGATGTTTATTAAAAAGAATGCTGATAAGTGGAATAAATACCAGCAGTCACCAACCGATAATCCCGATGAAACTGCCGAGCGCTTTATTGGCTTGATTGATGACCTGAGCTATGCCAAAACGTTTTATCCAAAAAGTAAAGTAACCCGCTGGGTAAATGGAATTGCTGCGGGCATTTATCAAAGCATTTATAAAAACAAGAAAGAAAAATACAGCCGCATATTCCAGTTCTGGAAGTTTGAGCTGCCCCTGCTTTTTAAAAGGTACCACCGCATTTTTTTATTTACTACTGTTTTATTTGTGCTGTTTGTTGGGGTTGGTGTTTTCTCCTCAATACAAAACCCCGATTTTGTACGTGGTGTTTTGGGAGATGGATATGTTGATATGACAGAAAATAATATTGACAAAGGAGATCCCTTTGGTGTTTATAAAGATGGTAACCCTTTTTCCATGTTTGTATGGATCGGCTATAACAATATCAGCGTGGCATTTAAAGCATTTGTGGGAGGCTTTACGCTGGGCATTTTTACACTCATGATCATGTGGGGAAATGGATTGATGCTTGGCACATTTCAATACATGTTCTTTGCAAAGGGTTTAGGTATAAAATCGGTAATGGTGATATGGATACATGGCACTTTAGAAATATCAGCCATTGTGATAGCTGCCACTGCAGGCTTTATCCTGGCAAGCGGTATATTATTCCCGGGTACTTATTCCCGGATGGTATCCTTTAAAAGAGGAGCAAAGGATGCAGCCAAGGTTTTAATTAGCCTGGTGCCTATATTTATAGTTGCTGCATTTTTTGAAAGCTATGTTACACACCTGATGAGCCAGACCTATGATAAAGCAAACAATACCGGTTTACCGGTTTGGGCAAGCATTACTATTTTATCTGTTTCATCCGCATTTATAATCTGGTATTTTATTATCCTCCCTATCCGTTTACACAATAAAGGTTATTATATTCAGCCAGATGGCATCATCAACCGGCTGAAAGAAGACAATGCGTAAAATTATTTACATATCATTTTTGATGTTCTCCCTTTTATCTGCTGCCAATGCACAGGAAAAATTTGTGTACGAAGATTCTTCTTTGCTTATAAAAGATGAAGAGGTATTGCCTGCAGATGAAGTGGGTGTATCGGAAGAGAATGCACAAACTTATTATGAAGAAAAGATTGATACTACACTATACCCTAACAGTCTGCAGGTGCCTTATGATTCTATAAAGCAATGGAAAGACCTGAAACAGTATGCTTATGTAAAATACTTAGACAGTCTGCTGAAAAATAAAAAGAAAACTGAAGTTAAAGAACCAGTACGTTCACCTAGTTTTTTAAATAATTTTCTTGGTTCTGGATTTATAAGCACATTACTCTGGATACTTGCCATCTGCTTTATACTTTTTATCATTTACCGGCTGTTTCTGGCCGAAGGCGTATTTAGACGGAGATCAAAAGCGGTACTAAAGGAAGATGAAGAAGTGGGTGAAGCGGAAGTAACCAAAGAAAGCGATTTTGATACCCTTATAAGAACTGCGCTGCAACACGGCAATTACAGGCAGGCAGTGCGGTTCCAGTATTTACGCACTTTGCATACACTTGCTGATAAAAATTTTATAGAACTGGCTCCCGATAAAACCAATTATCAATATGTGAGTGAATTAAAGAACAGGGATCAGCAGCAGGCATTTGCAGCACTTACCCTCAACTATGAATATGTATGGTATGGGGAGTTCAATATTGATAAAGATATTTATCAAAAAATTGAAACCGGTTTTACAGCCTTAAATCAAAAATTATAGAACGTTTTATTGAAACATAAATTCACATATCTTTTTTCATTGTTCACTCTGGCAGTTTTGTTAGCGGGCTGTTCTGGCCCAGGTAATACTAGGAAACTGCCTAAATTAACTGAAACTTATTCAAAAGATGATACAAAACCTTTTGGGGGGAACATAGCCTACCGCCAGCTTGAAGCTATGTACACTACCAATACCATCAGGGATAAAAAACAATCATTTATCAAAACGTGGCAAAACATAAGCGATACAGGGGCTTTATACATTTGTATGGCAGCTCAGTTATTTGTAAATGATGAAGAAGCAGATGCCATGCTGGAATACGTGGAAGCAGGTAACAGTCTCTTTATTGCCGCAGGATTCATTGATGAAAACCTGCTTGATAAAATAGATGGCAAACAGGTTTACAGTAACCCGGCTTTAGAAAGAGTTATAGACCATATGGATAATACAGCTGTAACCACCATACAGGCATCCAATAAATTTGATTACTATTACTATCCATTTCAAAATTATTTTTCGAAGTACGACAGCAAGAATACAAGGGTGCTGGGATATAACCAGGGGAGCAAGCCTAATTTCATTGTTTATTTTTATGGTAAGGGCAAATTGTATCTGCATTGCGAACCGAGGACATTCAGCAATTATTTCCTGCTCACAAAAAATAATTACAATTACTTTAAGCATGCAGTTGCTTTTACCCCAGCCGAGCCACAGCATGTTTACTGGGATGATTATTATCACAAACAACGCCGTAAAAGGTCCGACAAAGGATTTTCCAGCTTCAGTGAGATCATGAAACACCCGCCCCTGGCATTTGCATTCTGGCTTGCGCTTATTTTATTAGCCTTGTATGTTCTGTTTGCAGGCAAGCGCCGGCAACGTATTGTTGAACAGCTTAAACTCAATGAAAATACTACGGTAACTTTTACAGAAACAATCGGACGGCTTTACCTGCAAAAAAAAGACAATAAAAATATTGCCGATAAGATGGTTACTTATTTTAATGAGTACATTCGCAATACCTATTTTTTAAATACCAACCAGGTTAATGATGATTTTATTACTGTGCTGAGCCGCAAAAGCGGAGTTGAAAAAGAAAAAGTAGAAACCCTGTACGGGGCCATTGCCGCCACACAGAACAGTGCAGTGGTAAATGATTACCAACTGCTTTCTTTACATGAACAAATACAGATTTTTTATAAAAATAAAACATAGCATATTAACTAAGACCCGAGCCGGTGAAGTGTAAAGCCCCTTCAGGGGTTTGGGGTATAAAAATAAAAAATGATGGAAGAAAACTTATTTGAGCAACGCATTGACCTTGGAGGTTTGAACAGGTCTGTTTATGAGATCCGGCACGAGATATCACAGGTCATCATCGGGCAGTATAAAATGGTTGATCTTTTATTGATCGGACTTTTGTGCGACGGCCATATTTTAATTGAAGGCGTGCCCGGCGTTGCAAAAACATTAACGGCTAAACTTTTGGCTAAGATCATTGATGTAGATTTCTCCCGCCTGCAGTTCACGCCCGACCTCATGCCCAGTGATGTAACCGGTACTTCTGTTTTTAATCCTCGTGAAGGAGAATTTAAATTCAAAGCAGGCCCCATCTTCAGCAATATTGTTTTAATTGATGAGATCAACAGGGCCCCTGCAAAAACACAGGCCGCTTTGTTTGAAGTGATGGAAGAACGGCAGGTTACCATTGATGGCACTACGCACCAGATGAGTTTTCCCTTCCTGGTACTGGCCACACAAAATCCCATTGAGCAGGAAGGTACTTACCGCCTGCCAGAAGCACAATTAGATCGTTTTCTTTTTAAAATAGAAGTGAATTATCCTACGCTTAATGAAGAGATCAGCATCCTGAACAGTCAACAGGGAAAAACACAGAACCAGATGCTGGCAGGTGTGAAAAAAGTTTTATCGTCACAGGATATACAGCATTACCGCAACCAGGTGCAGTCTATTATCATTGAGCCCAAACTGGTTGAGTTCATCGCCAGGATAGTAAATGAAACCCGTAACAATCCTGCATTGTACCTGGGTGCATCACCAAGGGCTTCATTGGCCATACTCCGCTCTGCCAAAGCAAATGCCGCCATTAAAGGAAGAGATTTTGTTACGCCCGAAGACATCATTGAAATGGCACCGCATGTTTTGAGGCACCGCATCATCTTAACACCTGAAAAAGAAATGGAGGGTATTACCGCTGATGACCTGATTGAATCAATTTTAAAAATAATTGAAGTACCCAGGTAAGCCCCCTAAATCCTCTCAAGGGGGACTTGTATGAGTAATATTAAAAAATATATTGGCGCCTTATACCTTAGCGGCAGGTTTTACCTGGCGGCAGGTATAACTATTGTGCTCTTCATTACTTCTTTTTTTGTGCCTGAGCTCTATGCCTTCGTTAAGATACTGTTCTTTATTTTTATTGTATTGATCTTTACGGATTATATTTTTCTTTTCCTCAGCAGTAAGCCACCGGTTGCTAAAAGAATAACTGCCGACCGTTTCAGCAATGGCGATGATAACAGGGTGGAATTGCAGGTAAAGAATAATATGCGGTTCAAAGTTGATATGGAGATCATTGACGAACTGCCGGTACAGTTCCAGGAAAGGAACTGGCATCTCAATAACCGGTTTAATGCAGCAGAGCTGAAGTATGTTTTTTATAAACTCCGCCCGGTAACCCGTGGTGAATATCATTTTGGCAGGATCATTATTTACGTGAGCTCGATGCTTGGTTTATTAAAGCGTCGCCATAATATTGATGCCGAAGAAACGATCGCTGTTTATCCTTCATACCTGCAGATGCGTAAATATGAACTGCTGTCGCAAACTACGATACAGACCGAGCAGGGAAATAAGCGTATGCGAAAGATCGGCCACAGCATGGAATTTGAGCAGATCAAAGAATATGTACGTGGTGATGATATCCGTAGTGTTAACTGGAAGGCAACGGCGAGGATGGGAGCACTGATGACCAACAATTATACAGACGAAAGATCGCAGCAGGTATATTGTATCATTGATAAGGGCCGCCTGATGAAAATGCCTTTTGGCGGGCTTACATTGCTGGATTATGCCATTAACAGTACATTGGTTTTAGCCAATGTTTGCTTACAAAAGCAGGATAAAGTAGGATTGATGACCTTTGCCAATAAAATGGGTTCGCTGCTTGCTGCCGACCGTAAACCTATTCAGCGGGAAAATATCCTGCAGCTTTTATACAACCAGGAAACTGCTTTTTTAGAAAGTGATTTTGAAATGCTGTACATGCAGATACGAAACCGCATCAAGCACCGTAGCCTGATCGTACTCTACACTAATTTTGAATCCTTATCGGGTCTAAACCGCCAGTTGAATTATTTACGCTCCATTGCCAAACATCATTTGCTGATGGTGGTGTTCTTCGAAAATACAGAACTGCACAAGCTTTCTCACCTCAATGCCCGTAACCTTGATGAAGTGTATATCAAGACCATTGCCGAAAAATTTGAGTTTGAAAAAAGGCTTATCGTTAAGGAATTGAAGAAGCATGGCATACTTTCTATTCTTACGCCCCCGGAAAAACTGACCATTAATGCAGTGAATAAGTATTTGGAGTTGAAAGCGAGGCAGGCGATATAGGTTATGGTTCCTGAAAAAATCGTCAGGGATGTTTCTTGTTTCTCCTGCATATATCTGAGACAATTTTGAGTATAGATTAATATACACTTTATTGTAAAATATCCTTCTTTTCTGGTGAATCTCTACAATTCCTTTTGAGATTTAATATTATGCTCTTCCGAACTCAATATACTGCTGTACGTTTTAATTTATCAAGCTCCAGTTCAGCAATTGCGATCTTATACATATGATACACCAATTTATCAGATGAGGTGGATTTTTCCCTTCTTGAAAAATACAGGCTTTTGCCATTGTCTCCGATCACAGGCGCAAACTCAAAATTTGCAGTGTTCACCAGGTTTGATAACTTAATTGGTTTAGACCATTTGGCCATACTTAGGAAACTAATGTACAAGTCTGCTACATTATCTTTTTCGTTGAAAAATATAACCCAATCGCCATTTGGAGAAATCGCAGGCGATGAATTTATAAATTGGGTATTGATATTGCTGTCAAGATGTTTTACAGGGTAAAATTTCCCTTTCCTGAATCTTGTTGAAAAAATATCGCCTTTCCCATAACCGGTATTTCGCCAGGAAGAGAAGTATAGATCATCACCAGCAGACATGGAACCATAATATTCCACAGAATCTGTATTAACAGCCAGGGCTTTTTTCAGGTTATGGTTCATGCCTTTTTTATCATATTTCCCAAACCATAGATCCAGGTTCCTAGGATCCGGGTTCCCGAAATTTGAGAACATAAAAATGTATTTTCCATCGGTGCTGAAGAAAGGGATAGTTTCCTGGGAGATTGTGCTCAGCATGGGATACCTGCTTATTGAATTTATTTTCCCATCCGATAGCATACCCTTGTAAATAGCCGTACTGCTGATGCTGTCAGTTTTTCCAAAATAAACAGTATTGCTGTTAGGGTCTTTAACCAAACCAAATCCTTCAACAGGATCATTATTGCCGTTAGTAAGAATGGTTTGCCCTTGTGCAATTTTATTTGCAGCCAATAAGAAACTAAGGAGATACACAATGAAATGCTTCATTTAAAATGTAGATTTAGTTAAAGAAACGACTTTTATTTTAGATGAAATGCTAATTGAGAGAGAACTTTCTTAGCTGCTAAAAGGACCGATAAAAATAATAAAAGTTGCCCTGAGTTTTCATGCTGGTTCTGCAAATTAACCATATATCCTGTTCAGGAACACCCGAACACAGGAACCGGGGCTGAGTCAGCTATATGTTATTTCTTAAAATTAAATGTAGTTATTCTGTATTGGGTAGCATTGATCTCTGATCTGGAATAATAACTGAGACTGTTTTCTGTTACGGTTTTGATCTTTACCTTATTGATATTGTCAAAAATAAGTGTATCACCTAATATACTGTATTGATTAAAATACGTTGTTCCATTAGATTGAGACTGAAAACTACCATTGCTTTTAAATTCTGCATAATCTGTAAGGGTATAATATTGTGTAGAGGTATGGGAAATTAAACCGTTGGTGTATGTTTCGTAAGTTGTTGGTAAAAAAGACCATTTGCCAATAATCAACCCATTTGCGCCTGTTGGCCTATCTTTTTTGCATCCGGGAATAAAAGCTAAAATAATAATGATATAAAGCAAATATTTTTTCATAATAAGCCTTTTCTGCACAGGCGGTAGCAAAAATAAGCAACCCGGTTTCAGCATAAATATTTTACTTGTCAACATCTATTTATCATTTAGGTTTGCATAAATTAAAAAAATAAGCATTGGCACGTAAAGCTACTTATAGAGAAAGATATACCAATAAATTAATACAGGCAGGCGAGGAGCCGGTTAAGAAAGAACGTACCGAAAGAATTCCCATCGATCCTGCCATTCAGCAACCTTATGCTGATGGAAAAGTAATATTAATAAACAAACCGCTGCACTGGACATCTTTTGATGCGGTACGTAAACTGCGTAGCCTTATCCAGATAAAAAAGATTGGCCATGCCGGTACACTCGATCCGTTGGCAACCGGTTTATTGATCGTGTGCACCGGTAAGTTTACCAAGAAGATAAATGAGTATATGGCGCAGGAAAAAGAATATACCGGCAGTATTACGCTTGGTGCGGTTACACCAACTTATGATTTAGAAAGTGAACCAGAACAGCAAAAAGATATTTCTTTTGTAACAACTGCCATGTTAAATGAAACAACACAAAAATTTGTAGGTGATATTCAGCAACTGCCACCTATGTATTCGGCCATTAAAAAAGATGGCGTTGCTTTATATGAACTTGCAAGGAGGGGAGAAGAAGTTGAATTGAAACCACGTGCTATCAACATCGGCTCTTTTGAAATAACTAAGGTTGAATTGCCTGTTGTGTATTTTAAAGTCATCTGTTCAACCGGAACTTATATCAGGAGTCTTGCTAATGATTATGGCACAGCATTGGGTTGTGGCGGTTATCTCAGCAGTTTATGCCGCACCCGTATCGGGGATCTTAAAAATGAAGATGCGTTGGGGATGGAGGAGTTTGAGCGTAAGTTAATGGTTAACAGTTAATGGTTAATCGTTAGATACATGTGGTAGCAGGCTACATCCTAATAACAATTAACTATTAACTGCTAGAATGGATAGCTAATTCCAATAGTCAGGTTATAATTCTCGTAACGCCATTTTTTATAGCGGTTATCATTGTAGGTCTTGCCGGGGTTATTTGGATCGGGAAGATCTTTTCCTCTTCTGAAAAGATTATTAAAGTTGATGTTTGGTATCTGCCAGCCATCGTTTTCAGTGATATCCGGTCGTTTAAAGCGGAAGCCAAGATCAAAGCGGAGAATAAAATAATTAAAGTCGAGCCGGAAACCCGTACCTGCCGAAACACCCAATTGTTTATACAGGTTTTTGAACATGAACTGTGTACTGTCGATGCCACCAGTGGGTTTTGAGTTCCTGAAGTTCCACACATTACCCATATCAACAAAAAAAGCGCCCTTCAATACAAGCGAATTAGGAATGATCTGTGCAATGTTGTAGCGGTATTCAAGATTTGTTTCTAATTGTATATCACCTGTGCGGTCATTAAAAGTATTGGTGCCATAAGGTGTAAGCGGCTGTGCTCCCCGCCCAATGCCACGTACTGGCCAGCCCCTCATGCTGTTAGCGCCACCGCCAAAGTATTGTTTAAAGAAGGGGAGTGTGGTATCTTTTTTAGATGCAATACCAACCCCTCCAAACATGCGGAACACAAAAGCAGATTTAGGCAGGCTTACAGAATAAATATATTCCAGGTCAGCTTTTACAAACTGCTTCATATACTTATCAAATAAACCAAACCTGCCCCATATCATCCCCGACTCTTCCAGGTTTATTTTAAAACTATGCTGCCTGTTGGGATGTTTGGGATTTATTTTATTATACCGGTAACCAATTGCTGCACCTGCAATCAAAGCCGTATTGAAGGAGTATCGTAAAAAAGGATTATCTGCCAGTGTTTTTTTAAAACTATCCGTTTCATTATATAAACGTGCAAATTCAAAATTCAACGGTTTAAATATCCAGGTATGGCCCTTACGGGTAGTGCCATTAAAGCCTACACCAAAATTAAAAGACTGCAGGTTAAATAAGTTGATACGGTTTATATAAGAGACCCTGGTATTGATAAAGGACTCTGTTGATACTAAACGACTGTCTCGGTTCAAATTGTCAAACGGAAAAATAAACCGGGGAAAAATAATATTGTTGGTATAACTTATTTCATTGGAGTTGATGAGGTTTTTCCTGTTATTACTGTCGGGCCTGAAATTAAATTCAACACCCGCTAATAAGGAGTTAGACATTTTAATACCTTCCTTACGCAGGTTACGGTTAAGGAAAGATATATTTCCTGATAAGCCCAGCAGGTTGCCGGCATTGGCTGCCGTTATACTGTTTGTATTGCTTGAAGCAGAATAACTTGCTTCAATAGATGCTTCGTAACCATATTGCCTGCCCGGCATTAATTGTACGATCAGGTCAATTTTATGAAGGCTGTCTTTATGCTTTACTTCTTCCACAAGAATATTGGTGCTTTGCCATACGCCTGCCCTGGCATAGCTGTTCAGCGATTTATAAAACTCAGCCTGGTTGTAGAGATCACCTTTACGTAAATACATCTGGCGTGTTAAAAATCTGTTGCGGAATAAATATTTATGATACCGGATAATAAAGCTGGTATCGGCAAAGCAGCTATCGCAGTTTTTTCTTACAATATATTTTGTAGTTAAAGAACTGTCAGTATAACTATCTCCGTTTTTATAATCAGGTAAAATATAAATATTGTTAATGTAGTATTGTTTTAGTTTGCTGCTGTCTTTCGGCGGATTTAATACCACAGCTAGTTTAATGGTGGGGGAGTCCCGGGCCTGCTGAGCTTCAGCCAGTAATCTTAACTGTTCAAAAATATCGTCGGTAATGGTTGTTAAAGCAGCTACCGTTGTATCGCCACGCATTACAAGTTCTTCTGCAGTGAATTTGTAATAACCATTGTTGCGGTAAATATCCACCAGGCGGCTCAATTCACCTAATACTGCAGCTTTGGTAACAGGCTCTCCTTCTTTTATAAGGCTCTTGTTTAAATTCGCAACAGCCAGTTTCTGCAGGTCGGGTTTACGAAGTATGTATGAGAAGGTATCAACTAAAGTGGGCTTGTTAACTACTACGGTATAATTCACATGCACCCTTTGCTGATCTCCATAATTAACTGTGTCTGCTTTAAAACTTGCACTGGCTTTATAATAACCGAGGTGATACATGGAGGTTTCCATATTACGGGCCGACCTTGCAGCTGAATTGGTATCATAGGCCGGCGGACTTACAATTACATGGCGAATGAAATATTTGTCAATAACATTTATACGGGAGCTGTCATCCAACTGGGCATTCAACCGTTGCCTTAAAGTAGCTCTTTCATCCCTGGTAAAATTTCCTCCCTTAACTTCGATAATATTTTTAGTGATAAAGGGTTTACCTTTTTGGTATTTTTTAGGAATGGTACATGCAGAAATTAATAAACAAAAGAAAATAATAAATTTCAGTTGTTTTAAAGGGCAGTATTTAAGAAAAGGGTTAAAATGCATAAATAAATAGCGACAATGTTAAGCAAAACACATACCAAATATATCCAAAGTTTATCGCACAAAAAACAAAGAGATGAAACGGGTTTGTTTATTGCAGAGGGGCCGAAGGTAGTATCGGATCTGTTAAACAGCCGTAAATTTATCTGTAAAGAAATATTTGCACTGGAAGACTGGCTGCAGGAACAACACAAACTACTTTCATCAGTAAGTGATATTTCAATAACTGAAGTGAAAGATTTTGAGCTTGAAAAGATATCTGCACTTTCTACTGCCCATAGTGTGGTGGCTGTATTTGAAAAAAGAAAACAGGATCATAAAATTGAAACAGCCGGTAAGCTAACATTGGTATTGGATACCATACAGGACCCCGGCAACCTCGGTACCCTCATACGTATTGCGGATTGGTTTGGCATAGCCAATATCATCTGTTCTGTTGGCTGTGCAGATATGTACAATACCAAAGTAGTGCAGAGTACCATGGGTAGCCTTGGGAGAGTAAACGTTATTTATACCAACCTGGTTGATTGGCTTGCTAAAAACAAAAACACACCCGTTTATGCAGCTTCGCTGGAAGGGAAGAATATTCGCACAATTGGAAAATTAAAGGAGGGGTTTATCATTATCGGTAATGAAGCAAATGGTATAAGTAATGAAGTGATGGGGTTGGTAAATGAAAAGATAACCATACCAAAAACAGGCAAAGCTGAATCCCTGAATGCGTCAGTGGCAGCAGGTATCATCTTTTCGCATATAAAATAAAATTCCTTGTCATTTCGACGAAGGAGAAATCTATTGTATCTCCGATGGAATTTAACAGATGTCTCTCCCGATAGAGATCGGGATCGACATGACAAAAAATTTACCTGAACTGTATCGCTTTTACCGGCTTTATCTTTTTTATAAGCAATGTAGGAATGATCAAAGTTGCAAAAGAAACAACCAGCGTAGCCAGGCATATCAATAAAACCTGCCACCATACTACTTCTGCATGTGCGGCACTCATATAATAAGCTTCTTCATTCAGTTTTATAAATCCAGTTTTTTCCTGCAGCCAACAAATGCCAAGTCCCAGTATGGCACCGGCTAAAATTCCTGTTACAGCAATTACTGATGTATTGTATAAGAATATCTGTTGCACTTTCCAGTCGGATGCGCCAAGGGCTTTCAATATACCGGTCATTCTTGTTCTTTCTAACACCAGGATGATGAGACAGGTGATGAGGTTTACAACAGCCACTACCATCATGATGATGAGCAATATGTTTTTTATCTGTCCCTGCAATCCTAACCAGTCAAAGATGTTCGGGTATATTTCTTTGATGGACCTGCTGTACCATGTTTGCGGCAGCTCTGCATAAATATATTTATTCAGCGAGTCAGTATCTCTGTAATCATGTAAAAAAAGTTCATAGCCGCCTATCTGGTTACTCTCCCAATTATTTAATCGCCTGATGAGATTAATATCGCATAAGCCAAAATGTTTATCATATTCATCGATAGCAGTTTTATAAATACCGGAAACTTTTAACCAGCGTGCAGTTTTAGTACCATCATCCCTGAAAAAAAAAACGAATACGCTATCGTTAACCTTTGCCTTTAGCTGGTTGGCAGTATAGGTTGAAATATTTATTTCATTGCTGTAACCGCTGTCTTTAAACGACACCCATTTTCCTTGTTGCAAAAAGGGCTGTAGTCTTGTAAAGTTAAAAGCCGAATCAACGCCTTTCAATAAAACACTTTCTATATCGGCATCATATTTAATAATGGCCGATTTGGTTGCAAACCTATCAACCGATTTTACAGCTGTTAATCCTTTGAGAAAATTTTCAATCGTATCATTTTGCGTAATGGGATATTCTTCGGCGATACTAACCCGGTTCTCTACATCCTGCTGAACCCGTATATGTCCCCAAAAACTGAATACTTTATTGCTGATCACCTGCTGGAAGCCGTTTACAAAGCTCATAGCCACTATCATAATGGCCACACTGATGGCGGTGGCACTTACAGCAAGCCTGATAATGAATTTGGAAAAAGTTTTTTGCCTGTTAAAGGCAATGCGCTTTGCTATGAAGAGGGAAACATTCAAACGGCATATTTTTGTATCTTACAAATGTATTTTATTTAAACGTAATGATTAAGATTAACATGATAAAAGTTGAAAACTGCAATGTGGTACAAGCCCGCCCGGATGAACATCCGTTCGGACGGGAGGGCGATGCAAGGATGATGATGAGTGGAGTAAAAGCCCGGACAAAAAAAAATACAGGATTCTTTTTTTTAGTAGCCTGTCTTTTATTCAGCAGTGCTGTTTTTTCACAGACAGGCGATGTGATCTATAAAGAGAATATTAAAGCTGTTCGTTTTCATATGTATGGCGACCAGGAATCTTTACCCATTTATAAAATCAACAGCGGCGATCAGCTTGAACTGAATTTTGATGACCTGGATGCCAATGTAAGGAGTTATTATTATAGCATGGTGCTTTGTGATTATGATTGGAAGCCTGTAGACATCAGCCCGTTCTTATATACCAGGGGATTTACCCAGCAACGCATTGCTACTTACCGCTATTCATCCATTGCATTAACCAGGTACACCCATTACCAGGCCATGCTGCCAGACAGGAATACAAGTTTAACCATGTCGGGTAATTATCTTTTAAAGGTTTTTTTAGATGGCGATACTTCTAAACTTGCATTTACAAGACGTATGTTGGTATTGGAGCAAAAAGCTTCCATTGGCGGACAGATCACTCAACCCTTTACAGCCCAGCTTTTCAAGACACATCAGAAAGTTCAGTTCAGTGCTAATATCAATGGCCTAAATACATTTAGTGCTGCACAACAGATCAAGGTGGTGATATTGCAGAATAACCGATGGGATAATGCTATAAAAGATATCAAACCCACATTTGTAAGAGGCAATTCATTGGAGTATACCATGGAGAGTAACCTGGTTTTCCCCGGCGGTAAGGAATGGCGCTGGCTTGACCTTCGGAGTTTGCGTTTGCAAAGTGACCGGGTGCAAAAAGCAGATTATAAAAAGAATTCAACAGATATGTTTTTGTTCCCCGATGCAGACCGCAGTGCACAACGCTATGTTTACTTCCGTGACCTGAATGGTATGTATCTTGTAGAAACTTATGAAACCATTAACCCTTACTGGCAGGGAGATTTTGCGACCGTACATTTTAACTTAGCTGCTCCCAATGGAACACCCTATGCAGATAAGGATATTTATCTTGCAGGACAGCTTACCAATTATGAATTCAATGACAAGACCAGGATGGTTTTTAATGCAGAGAAAGGGGTTTATGAAATAACCGCATTTCTAAAACAAGGTTATTATAATTACACTTATATAGCGGTTGATAAAAATAACCCTGCAAACCGCCGTGACCTGGAAGGGGATTATTGGGAGACAGAGAACAGTTATACTATCCTGATGTATTATAAATCTTTTACCGACAGGTCGGATCAACTGATCGGTGTTGGAAAAATTAATTCGAGGACGGATAAGCCGGGGATTAGTTTCTGATGGCTTACGGGAGTGATTAAAAGTCAAAAATCAAAAGTCAAAATTCAAAAGTCAGGATTTAATCTGCATTCCTTATCTTTGCCACGGCAAGTCTTATACGACCAGCTCCTATTGAACTCCCCCAGGACCGGAAGGTAGCAAGGGTAGATGGTTGAGCGGTGCGATGTAAGTAACTTGCCATTTTTTATTTAATATTGTCGATCTAATATTTAATATTTATGAACTCTAAGGAATTGGAGGGGCGTTTGAAATCTTAGCATACAGAATTGTTAATCTCTGCGATGCCCTTCCTAAAAAGAAAATTTCAAAAGTTATAGAAGATCAATTGTTGCGGTCTGCGTTTTCTGCTGCTGCTAATTACAGGGCTGCCTGTAAAGCTATCAGTAAAAAGGCCTTTGTTTCCAAACTTAGTATTGTATTTGAAGAAGCCGATGAATCCCTATTCTGGCTTGATGGCATTCAGGAACTTAAATTATTGCCTGTAGAAAAATTGTCAGCAATTATACAGGAAGCTATAGAAATGGCAAGTATCTTAGCAGCGGCAAGAAAAACAGCTCAAGCCAGTTTGAAATAAATATTACATTTTCAATATTAAATATTAAATACTAATGAAATTTTTTATAGATACCGCCAACCTGGCACAAATCAAGGAAGCTAATGATCTTGGAATACTGGATGGTGTTACCACCAATCCTTCCCTAATGGCCAAGGAAGGCATTAAAGGGCAGGACGCTGTTATGTCTCATTACAAAACTATTTGTGAAATGGTTGATGGCGATATCAGTGCTGAAGTGATCTCTACCGATTTTGATGGCATTGTTGCTGAAGGAAAGAAACTGGCTGCTATTCATCCCAATATCGTGGTAAAAGTACCAATGATCAAGGATGGTATCAAAGCATTAAAATGGTTCACCGATAATGGTATCAAAACCAATTGCACATTGGTATTCAGTTCGGGCCAGGCCATATTAGCTGCTAAGGCCGGGGCTACTTATGTATCGCCTTTTATTGGCCGTGTTGATGACAGCGGCTGGGATGGGATGGACCTTATTCACCAGATGCGCCAGATATTTTCTATACAGGGTTATAAGACAGAGATACTTGCGGCATCTATCCGCAATCCCAACCATATTATTAAATGTGCAGAAGCTGGTGCAGATGTTTGTACCTGCCCGCTGGATTCTATTTTAGGATTATTGAAACACCCATTAACTGATATTGGCCTTGCTAAATTTTTAGAAGACGCCAAGAAATTTGCATAACATATCGTCTGACGCCAACGTCTGACGATATGCTCATGGTCAGACGTGGACGTCAGACCATAAAAAATGCCCGGTAAATCTTCCAGGATTTCCGGGCATCTCTTTTGGGGTATGATGATTAAGTTTATCCTCTCCGGCTTTTGGACTTGTTCATGATCTCATCCACAGTTCTTAATTCGGGATCAGGCCTTTGTTTGATGTAGATCGTGAATTCTTTTACCAATGCGGGATTGTTTTTTACAGTTACTTTAATATCAACTTTGCTCACATTTATATCAGTATCGATCCATAAGTTATTACCATTGAATTTGCCGGCCGATGACCAAAAACTAAGATTATTGCTATCCAATGGAATAAACTTACCATCAGCTAATTTTCCATCAATGTTAATGTAGTTGAATGTGCCTTTTTTAAGACTATCGGTGTATAAATTAACATATATGCTTTCTACTTTTTGCGCTTTTGCAAAAAGTACAGCACATAACATAAACGAGAGGAGTAAATATTTTTTCAATTTTCTTTTGTTTATGCAAAGATTGAAAAAATTATGCCAATGATGACACTGCCAGTGATTAGTAATGTTAATTTTTAGTTTATATCATTTTTCTATTTCACCTTAGGTTTAACTTTTGTTGGAGAGCTAGTTGTTAAGTGAGGGACAGAGGGGCTGGAGGATAATAAAGAACTAAAAGATACATGTCTAACTTATATGGCATGTATCTTTTAGTTTAACATCATCTATTTAATGATCAGTTTTTGAGTTTCAAAATTATTATTTGTAATTACTTTCAGGATATATGTTCCCGGGTTTAACTGATTTATTATGTTAATGCTGTTTGTTCCGGGGTAAAGCTTGCGGAAGAATAATTTCCCGTCTGTACCATATACCTGTACTTCAACCGGACTGTTATTATCATTTGTAAGGCTTATGGTATATTGATTGTTTTTAACAGGATTTGGAAACACGGTAATTTTATTTCCGGATTTTGTTAAATGAACACTTACTATTTTAGAGTAAACAAATTTTCCGTCTTTATCAACCTGTTTTAACCGGTAATAAGAAACACCATATAAAGGTTGCAAATCCATGAAGAAATAATATTGCGTAGAAGTTGAGTTACCCCTGCCAGGTTCTGATCCAATGCTGGTAAAGTTAATTCCATCTGCTGAACGCTGGACCTGGAAATAACTGTTATCAATTTCATTGGCAGTTGACCATTGTAATTTCACTTTTTTATTTTCTGCTTTAGCAGAAAAATCAAGAAGCGTTATTGGTAATGGTCCTCCTGATCCTAAAGTGAAAGTCCAAATGGGACCGGTTGTAATATTATCACCATCAGATATCTCAACATACCACTCATACATGGTATTTGTTTCAAGGCCAGGCCACAATTTGCAGGTACTTGTACCGGAACTTACATTGGTATTTGTACCAATCAGGGTAAATCCCGGAAGTAAATTAACCGGTAACGAAAACTCGCTGCCTGCGCCGGTTTGTGATGAGTTACTGTATGGAGAATAAGTCTTTATTTTCATAAGGTTTTGTCCGGGAAGGAACTGCATGATCCGGAGGATACCATTTCCACCATTTGAATATCCGCTTTGATAGTCTGCCATAATGGTATGAATGGTGTTTCCGTTAAAGACATCTGAACGCCTGCCTTCTCCGGCAACATGACCTGCCAGCATAAGAAAGAGGTTAGGGTTATCTTTAAGGTCATCGTAAATTTTTTGCCCCGGCCCCTGGAAACTGGCGGGATTACCGGTTCCTAACATATTGTGTGTAGAAAGGATAGCCTTCCTGTTGCTGAATGTTTTCAGCAATGCATCAGCCCAATCCAGTACAGGCTGCAAAGAAGCTGTTGTACCATTAGGATAATACTCAATACTGATATGAATGAAATCAATACCACCGGCGCTGAATAATTCGTAATGATTATCGTTATTAGTTCCATAGTGTCCTCCATAATAACTTCTGCCGTTGAATCTTGACTCGCCGAAGTATTGATTATAATACAGGGTAGCGCCATCTGGATTACCAATTGTACCCTGATCATGATTGCCCACACAAATACCATATGGTATACCATCGGTTATTGGCACGCTTGGACTTTCAATGATCTTCATAGAAGTATCTGCCCGTTTCCATTCTATTTGTTTATCAGCACCCGGTGGGTTATCCCCGTTTTGAACACAATCGCCTAACTGTACAACAAATGCAATACTGCTGTCTACCCTGTGATCTTTTATCCATTGTGTTTGTGCTTTAAAAATCCCGTTATGGCCACCGCCACCACTATTTGTGCCCTGAACCTCCTCAGTATAAAATTGTGTATCAGGTAAACCAATGATAGTAAATTTGGTATTGGAGGTTACTTTTTTTCTTCCATAGAACCGAACCGTTAAATTGTTGCTGTTAGGGTCACTAACCGTTGCACAAAGAGTTGGACTGGTAGATGTGGCCGTTCCGTTATCAGCTGGGGAAGGATTGGTAGGCTGGTTGGGTGGCTGATTAGCATAAATAACAGTTAATTTGGGTCGGTCTGCCTGTGTTGTATATTCTCTTGACCGCAATTGTTGACCATCATCAGCATGTGTGGCAATCATTAACCAGCCATTATTAGTTAATGTGCCATTTATCCAATCCTGAATCGTTGATGCAGGAACAGCGACGGTAATTAGCCCAACATAGGTATCAACTCCGGGCCAATTGGCATTCACTACAGCTTGGGCATCAATATTATCTGCTGCAAAGTGCCTGTTGCCAATCGAAGCAAAAGATGCTGTTGTTTCATCCCACGGAACCAACATAGGATGCATATTAAAGCCTTGGCCTTCTGCATCAACAAAAAATTGCAACTCTGCTGATTGAATGGTTGAACCAGCAGGTATTGATGACAGATCGAAACGCAGTAAAGATGTTCGGTTATCCGGCGGTATATTAGCTGGGTTTTTATCCTGTACAAATGTGATTTCACTTCCTCTAACTGTAGCAGGATTAATATCATAAATATAAGTATCCCTCGTACCGGTATATCCATTTAATCCATCCTGAAAAATTCGTGTTACAGGTCCACTCAAAGTTGATGAACATGCTATGCTTGTATAATTTGAAAAGAGCCCTGATTTTATAGCTCTAATCCTGTAACAATAATTTGTGGCAGCAGTCAACCCTGTATTATTGTAGGTTACTACGTTTGCTGCAACAGTTGTTAATAATGTAAATGGCCCTCCCGATCCGGTTGTGGAGCGTTCAATTTCAAATCCGGTCTCATCAGTTGAATTATCTGTCCAGTTTAACTGCAAAGCCGTAGTTGATAATGCTGTTACAACCAGGCTTGATGGTGCATTTGGAGGAATGAAACTAAGGTTGAATGGTGCGCCGGGTGTAACCCAGCCCGACCCTGTGCCGGTAATAGTTCCGGTGAATGCTGTACATGCACTGCTGTTTATCACTGTTCCGGTTCCTTCATTAAGCCCCCAGCGTGCAAGCAGGCCTGACTGGGCGGTTGTAATCTGATCATTGATCGAAGCCCTGATCTGAGATTCCGTCCTTCCATTATTCCATATACGGGCTTCGTCGATTAATCCCTGGAATTTACCAACAACTGCACCCGTCGAGTTAATCATTGTGCCAAGTGCAGCATGCTGAATGCTTGCGCCCTGGGGCCAAATTGCAGCACCAGGATTCGATGAAGCTTCAAGAATTCCATCGAGATAAATGCTGTAAACTCCATTCTGAAAAGTTATTGCAGCATGATGCCATACATTATCCGTGATAGTTGTTGTACCAACCAGCGGATGGTTTAATCCAGGACTTACAGATCCGGTTCCTTCTTCAAAATCTGCTGCAATTTTATTGGTTAAAGATTGAATACCGAGTATGTAGTTTGCATCTACATTGCTATTTTCAGCTTCCGGCGATCCTTTGGTAAGGATTGGGATAATATCAATACCACCGGTACCGGTAGTATTTGCAGTGCCTGCTCCTGTTTTTTTAAACCAGGTTTCAACTGTAAAATTCTGTGTGGAAAGCCCCATGGCTTTTCCGAATGTAACATAGGCACCAGATGCTCCCAAATCAAGTCCGTAATTTCCTTCTGCAGGTGTTGTTGCGTCCGCAACACTTGTATATGCTGATGAACCGCCTCCATTGGCTGCCCTTACCCTATACCAATATTGAGTGGATGGTGAAAGACAAATATTGTCATTGTAAGAAGTAGTATTGGCACCTGTTGTTGCCAGTAAAGTAAATGGCCCCCCTGCTCCCGCAGTTGAGCGTTCAATCTCAAATGCAGCTTCTGTAGTTGAATTATCTGTCCAGGATAAATTTATTTGATAGGCCGAAGAAGCAGTTGCAGTAAGGCCGGAGGGTGTTGCAGGAATTGTAAATGTTATATTGAAAGGAGCTCCCGGGCTTGTCCAGGTTGGGGAATTTACCAATGTTCCAGCCGGACTTCCTGCAATGGAATTAGCTGCTGATGTTCCGGAGCCATCATTCAATCCCCATCTGCCCAACAGGCCGGTACCCGAAGTTAGCTCGGAATTGATGCTTGTCTGTATCTGTAAATGCGTACGTGCAAAGTTCCAGATACGGGGTTCATCAAGAACACCATTAAAATAACCCTGTATAGTTGTTCCATCGCTTCGTATGGATGTAGCCATAGCAAATGGAGATATAACTGCTGCATTTGCAGTCCGCCCAACAACAAGTTCTGCTTCGAGGTTTCCATTGAGAAATAGTTGCCATTTATTTCCATCATAAGTAGCTGCCGCATGATACCAGGTACCATTTACGATTGTAGTTATACCTGAAATCGGATGATTCAAGCTCGGACTTGCTGACGAAGCCCCCTCTTCAAAATCAGCACACAATACATTTCCCACGGTATTAATTCCTAGGAAATAATTAATGTCGGCCGCTGGTGTTTCTCCTTCAGATGTACCTTTTGTTATTAACGGAATGGCTGCGGGAATACCCCCACTTCCGGTTGTAATAGGTATACCGGTTCCTGTCCGCTTAAACCATGTCTCAACTGTAAATGTTGGTGTGTTAAGAATGGAATTTGAAGGCGTAACCCCAGAGGTTACATACTGATTTGTTCCGTTAAAAGACAGCGATTGTGAAAAACCCTGTAAAGAAATTGTAATAAAGATCAAAAAGGGTAAAGACAAGCGTTTTGCTAAATTTAGCTTCACTTTCATGATATAAATTTTTATTATGATAAAAGCAGCTTGTCGAAGAATACTTGGAATAAAAATTTATGCGATAAAAGTAGAGCAAAAAAAATAAAGAAAAGAATTTTATAGGAAAAGATTTTTGTCATAATTTTTTTTGCTTTTGCGATTTGATATTGTTTTGTTTGATCCACCGGTTGGATGAATAACCAACAATTGCAGCTTATGAATTAAGGGTAGCTACGGAACATTTTAAAGGTAAATGAGGTTGTTTTTTAAATGACTAAATAATTTTGTCCATTTGTAATTCTTTGCCGAAAAAAAATCTAACTCATCAACGATACTCCTTTTTTAATATAGCTTATCGGTAAATTGCTTAAGCATGAATGTTGCCATATCTGTACGGGACATTTTCGGCATGCCTTTCATAGTAAGTGTTTCTTTCGCTATGTACCTGCCTGTTACATGGGTATTTGTAAGAACAACTGGGAAAACCAGGGTCCAGTCACAACTTGGGGTTGATAAATACAAAAGGATAATAATTAACTGTTTTTTTGGTTTATAGAGTTAATATTTTCTATTGAGGAGAATTAAAGCCACAAAAAAATGCATGTTATTGCGAACATGCATTTTTATATAATTTTTTAGAATTTTAGTATTAATCTTTAATATCCAGCAATACTTCCTGGCCGTTCACTATCGCCCGTACATCACCATACCTTCCCACTTTTAATTTTTCGTATTTATTTTCTACTACCACTTTTCCCTGTTTGTTGATCATACCAGAAAGGCCATTCTTTTTTGTAAGTGCATAAGCACCATGAAAGGAACCTATATACTCATATATATTAGGAGCAATCACTTTTCCTTCTATATTTATCATTCCTATCTTACCTCCTTTTGTGGTAAGGGCAAGAGCATCGTTACCAAATGAACCAATCTTTTCGTATTCGGGTTTTACAATTTCATTGCCGTTTTGTTTTATCATACCAACAAGCCCGTTCTTCCAAACCAGCGCAACTCCCCTGTAAAATTTGCCGATGCGGTCATATTGTTTACTTGTTTCCTGTGCAGATGCCTGGAGGGTAAATAAGGTGAGTAAAATAAAGAGTAATTTTTTCATAATGCAGCTTTAATATTTGTTTGGTATAAAAATTTTGAATAAATAAAAATAAAGAAAAATATCAAAAGCGGCATGATTATATAGGTATTATTCTAAAATAGTTTAAATGCATTTTTTTAACATGTGAATTTACCCCAAAAGGCACTGGTTTTTGCTGAAATTGTTGATTAACTTACAAAAAAATTAATGGATGCTGAATTTTAAAATAATAGTGGCCAGTACCAGGCCCACACGCAAAGGACCAGCCGTTGCAGCCTGGATATATGAACTGCTTTCAAAAAAGGAAGAGTTAAAGCTGGAGATGCTTGACCTTGCAGTGATCAATCTTCCTTTCCTGGATGAAGAAAAACATCCCCGTTTAAAAGAATATGCTCACGAACATACCCGCAACTGGAGTAAAACAATTGATGAAGCAGATGCATTTATAATTGTTACCCCCGAATATAATTTTGGATACCCTGCCCCTTTAAAGAATGCCCTTGATTTTCTTTACCAGGAATGGAACTATAAACCCGTTGCATTTGTAAGCTATGGTGGTATTGCCGGAGGTACCAGATCTGTGCAACAATTAAAACAGGTAGTAACTGCTTTAAAGATGATGCCAATCTCTGAAGATGTACATATACCTGCCTTTACAAAGTATATTGATGAGCAGGGCAAATTTAATGCAGAAGAAGGCCTGGTAAAGTCTGCAGAAGGGATGCTAAAGGAACTTATGAAATGGACTGTAGCCCTTTTGCCAATGCGGTCTCAAAAAAAGTGAATTGATGAATACGGCAATTTTGCCATAAGCCTAACTATAAAACTATTATGACCTGGACCTGGATCGTAATCATTATCTACCTGGGTATTTTAATAACCGTTTGCCTGAGAATTATTTTTGAAACACACAGCAGTACAAAAACACTTGCTTACCTGCTGTTTTGCATTTTTATACCAGTTATCGGGATGGTTTTCTATATCACATTCGGCGTTAATTACTGGAGAATAAAATTATATTCGAAGAAAGCAGCACAAGATGAAAAATTACTGGAGCAGTTAAAAAAAAATATTCCTTATTATGATACAACCATTGTTAAGCCCGCTGATTTAGCCGGCATGGAGAATGCAGAATTAGCTTCGATGCTGATCAAGGATATAAAAAGTCCGCTGACACACTTTAATAAAGTAAAACTGTTATTGAATGGCGAAGAAAAGTTTCCTGAATTGTTGCAGGCTATCGCAGATGCAAAGCATCATATACACATGGAGTATTACATTTATGAACAAGATGAGATAGGGAAGGAGATTATTGAATTGCTGATTATGAAGGCCAAAGAAGGAGTAGAAGTAAGGCTTATCTATGATGACTTTGGCAGCCCCGCCATTAAAAAAAAGACAGAGAAAAGGATGACAGAAGCGGGCCTGGAGATCTATCCGTTTTACAAAGTGCATTTTTATTTATTGGCCAACCGCATCAATTACCGCAATCACCGTAAAATTGTTGTTATTGATGGCAAAACAGGATTTACCGGCGGCATTAATGTAAGTGATAAATACATAAATAATAAAAAAGGGGAATTATTCTGGCGTGATACACATTTGCGGATTGATGGACCAGGCGTATATTACCTGCAGTTCCTTTTTATAAGCGACTGGAATTTTTGCAGTTCCAGTTCATTAAAGCCGGCTCATTTACATTTTGAAGAGCAGGTTAATCAAAAAGAAGACACTTATGTTCAAATCGTTGGCAGCGGACCCGATTCCAAACAGCCTTCTGTTCTTTTTTCCATATTACAGGCAATATATCTTGCAAAAGAAGAGATCCTAATCACTACTCCTTATTTTATACCGGGAGATAATATTATGGATGCATTAAGGATAGCCGCTTCAAGCGGGCTTACCGTAAAATTGCTGGTGCCCGGCAAAAGTGATTCCAGGATAGTTAATGCAGCATCAAAAGCAAACTATTCTGACCTGTTAATAGCCGGCGTGGAAATTTATTTGTATGAAAAAGGTTTTGTGCATTCAAAAACAATGGTAACAGATAGTAAATTATCAATTGTTGGAACTGCCAATATGGACTACCGCAGTTATGAATTGAATTTTGAGGTGAATGCAATCGTATATGATGCAGCTTTTGCAAAAAAATTGCGATCGGCATTTTTTAATGACCTGAAATACGCCAAAAGGATCAACGAAAAGATCTGGAATAAAAGGGCATTCTATTATAAGCTTGCAGACAGGGTTGCCCGGCTTTTTTCACCGGCGCTGTAATTATCTAAGTGGATGGCCTTTGATACGTTTCCAGAATAACCTGAATGACCTTCTATCCCATTTGGCAAAACGGCCCCGCTGTACAACCAGTGTATTATCAATATCGGGCTGTATGTAATAGTGAAATGCAAATTCTTCGTATGGGTCTTCCCAGCCAATCACCTGGCCAAACCTAAGGTCGTTGAAGACCATCGTGTCCTTCCTTTTCTCTACTGTATAATAACCTTGGGAAAAACGGATAAGTTGCCGCAATTGCCTTTGTTCTTTTATATCATCAAGCAAATAACCATTTCGTGGAAAATAATACAGCGGCATTTGTTCTGATTTATCAAAAACAGAGCGGTAGCCCACATAGTAACCACTGTCAGTATCGGCTACCACAAACCAAAGCCAGCTTTGCAGTGGAGCAGGAGTGGTAAAATACCTCTTGTAATCCACCTGTTGCTTGGCCAGCAATTTTTTTACTTCATTGTTTATGATCAGTTTATTTACCCCGCAATAACCTAAATATAAAAGACAAAAAACCAGGCCGGCTCTCCACCAGAATTTTCTTTTTTTACTGAAAGACTTTAAAATAATTAACATCACCAATGCTACAGCGGGCACTATGGAAAACAATGGATCGGCCACATACATCACATTAAAACTAAAACGGTAATGGCAAAAAGGCTCAAACCAGCCCACGCCGTAATTATTAAATGCATCTAAAAAAATGTGCATCATTATCGCAGCACAAAAAAAGAACCACCAGCGAGTGTAAGAGATATTATGAGGACGGTGCCATTTCTCCGCAAAATAGGCGAGTATAAAAGTAATGACCAGCGAAAATAGAATAGAGTGTGTAAAACCCCGGTGTGCCAGCAGGTTATCGCTGGTGTTGAGCCAGAAGGCAGCAATAAAATCTATATCAGGAACACTTTGAGCAAGTGCACCCCATATCATGGCTTTTTTACCCACTTTATGCCCGGCAAAGGCTTCACCCATACAGGCGCCTAATGCAATATGAGTAAGTGAATCCATTATTTGCAATTTAATGATTATTGCAAACTATAATTGTACCGAAATATTTAATTCACCAGGTAACTCACTTATTTATTCATCCTGGAAAATATCTTACTTACAATTTTCCATTCGTTATTTATTTTCAGGAGGTTCATGTAGTCGTATAAAATGACTTTTTCCATTTCAATTTTTATTTTAGCCTGGGCTGCATTGCCTTCAATATTCATAGAAACGATCTCAATCTGTCTTTTTGATGGAGCCGTGTTTGCTTTTACCCTGGCAATAAAATCTGCAATGGGCACATCTTTAAATTCACCGGTTTGGCCATCAATATATTTCATGCTGGCAGAAGGATGAAATGCTTTTTCAAGCCTGAAGCCATCGCCACTCATATAATTTTCAAGGCAGGCTTTTACAGATGCTTCATCATTGGTTTGTGCAAGGCAGCTTAAGATAAAACAGGAGAGGGATAATGACAGGAAAAATATTTTTTTCATGGCTTTAATTTTTTATCAAGATAAAACCAAAAGCAAAAGCTATAAAATTATTTGGGATGGGCGGCAACATTCGTGTTTCAGTTGAGATTATTCAATTTTATTCAACAGTTTACGCTATCTCAAGGCTACCTGCCAGGATTATTTTATTAGGGTACTTAAATATTTTTACTACATTTACAGAACCGAACTAAGATTTCTTATCCTTCTGAATATACCCACCCCATTCATTTCAAATAGATAATTATTTAAAGATTCAATTCTATTGAAGCAGGCCCCCTTGCAAACAGGAATTATATTGCTTTAAACTTCTTTAATCAATAATTATGCATACGCCAGGCACCCGCAAAAGCTTTGTAGCCAGTCTCAGATCTGTTTTGATAATCTTCATAGCCTTTCTTTTTACTTATTCTGCAGCAGCACAGTTACAAGGCCAGTTGCCTGTTAATCTTAAAGAGTTTAAGGCCCGGGCTGAAAGTAATAATAAAGTAAAAGTTTTTTGGACAACAGAGTACGAAAAAGATAATGCTTATTTTGATATTGAAAGATCTGCCGATGGTATGAATTTTACCAGCGTAGGTAAGGTGCCGGGTGTAAATTACCATGGGCATTTAACAGATTATTTTTTTTATGACCCCTTTCCGCTTAAGGCCATTTCCTATTATCGCTTAAAACAGGTTGATGTGGATGGTAAGTTCAACTATTCTCCTATTGAAAGAGTTAAGATTTCGGATAGGGATAATTCATTTGATATTTTTCCTAACCCGCCGGCAGGCCGTGAATTCAAGATCGATCTTTTAAAGCATGTACCCGGCAATATTGATGTAATGGTATTTGATGCAGCGGGGAGCTTAAGACTGCAGCAACGATACAGCACCAATAGTATGGTCACTGTTCTTCATAACTTACCGGCGGGCATATATACTGTAAAAGTAAGCGGCAAAGAATTTAGTGCTGCAAAGAAGCTGGTGATACAATAAGATATCTGCGCATTTGATAAAAAAATTCCAGCCCTGCAAAAAAGGAGATATAAGTTGCCAGCAGCTTTGGTAGTTTACTGTATCCTGTTTTTTACCTGAAAAATTTATGAAATATTTTACTTTTGATTGGATAAATTAGATGCTATGCTAAAGCTGCTTTTATTTACAATCATCCTAATCTCTAAAAATAAAAATGCCAATGACCGGTAAAAACAGGCAGGGCGAATTGTGGGGTACCGCCCCGGAGGACTGGGCACTGCACCTGGAAATATGTTTCATTCCTGTATATAAGAAGATCATTAACAGAACAGGTGTTGCTGCCAATGACAGTGTACTGGATCTCGGTTGTGGATCGGGCCTATTCCTGAAAATGGTCCATGCAAAAAGTACTGCCATTACTGGCATCGATCTTTCAGATGAATTATTGTCTATTGCACGGCAACGGAATCCTGATGCAGGGTTATTTAATCAGGATATGAATGATCTGCCATTTGCGGATAAAAGCTTTGACCTGGTTACGGGTTTTAATTCCATCCAGTATGCAGGAGATGTACACCATGTTTTAGCTGAAATAAAAAGGGTGCTGAAGGATGACGGTAAACTGGTCATCGGTGTGTGGGGAACTGCTGCCGAATGCGAATCTCTTGGCGTGCTGGCTTCCATTGCATCTCTTTTGCCTGAACCTGAACCCGGTAGCCCAGGCCCGCTGGCACTTTCAACGGATGGTAAAGTAGAGGCATTGCTTACTGAAGCAGGATTTAAAATTATAGAGAACAGTACCATTGAATGTCCCTGGAATTTTTCATCGCTTAATGATGCAGTTAGAGGTATACTGGCTGCCGGCCCTTCTGCCGAAGCCATACAATATGCAGGAAAAGAAAAAGTAAAGGAAAAGCTGATCAGTACCTTACAGGCATTCAATATTTATGATGAGATCTATGTGCTGGAAAATGTATTTCACTTTTATATTGCCGGAAAAGCATAATGCCAGCAATACTTACAGCGGGTATTAATTGAAAACAAGAAGATTCTTCTCAATCTTTTTCAGCAGTTCCTGCATATCAAAAGGCTTGGCTAAAAAATCATTGGCACCTGCATCCATCACCGAACGCTCCACATCATCGCTGGCCGATATCATAACGATGGGGATGTTTTTGGTTAGTTCTTTTTGTTTCAGGCTTCTGCACACATCCCTTCCATCTACCCCCGGCATACAGATATCAAGAAGGATAAGATCAGGTAATTCTTTTTCTATGTCTAAAAGTGTTGCCCCGTTCAAAGTGCTGCAGACTTCATATCCCTCGTATTTAAGCATTATGGAGAGTAGTTGAACAATACCAGCATCGTCATCCGCTATCATTACTTTTTTGTTTTTCAACTGCATGAATGCATTACCTGCAAAAACTTAACCAATAACCAGAATTTGATTAGTTTATGGATATTTTTTTGTTTTTTTTTAGTAATGACAGAATATAACTTATACGCTAATGGTAATATACCTAAATAGGGTGAACGATACTTTTTTGATGATTGTACAAAGCCTGCCCCAAAGCGGGATATATAACAGCCGCAATAATTTATTTCACCAGCCAGTCATGAGCATCCCGGAAGGCAGTAAAAGCAAAATACTGTAAACCCTTATTTACACATACGGTTTCCCAGAAATAGCCCAATTCTTTAAATTCTTCTGCAATTACCACAGCAATTTTTAAAGTACGGATTTCTGGCGGAAAATTATCAATGTAATGGGTAACAACATTATAATAGATGAACATGTCTGTAGGAAAAGTGGTGCCCGGCTCATTTATCAAAACCTTGCTGCAATTGTATTTAAGTACTTCATCAAACAAAAGTCTGCAATGTTCTTTCATATCTGCTTCTGTTTTTACTTCGCCTGTTGATTCTACCAGGAGGTAATCTGTGGTATTGTGGGATGTAATGATTATGTTCATCGCAATATGAATAAAATGCTCCGGATTAATTGCATGCTATTAAGTTACTGCAAATTTTTATCATATGAGCAAGTAAAATTATTATTAGTCTTGTTACCATATACCAAAAAACAATGGCGGGTTATTAAACCAGCCTTTGTTTGTATGGATGAGATCCGGTTTACTTCATATCGCACCTGCACCAGTTGGAAAAAATTGAAACTCAGAATGTATGGGTTTACCTTTTGGATTTGATTGGAAGAAATGATTATTTTTTCTTTAGAAAAATAAATTCACCACCTTCATGATTAGCATTTCTGATAACGCCGTATTGTGGTATATTTTCAGTATTTGCTAATACAGCTTCCTGTAAAGTACTAAATAACTCACTGGCTTTAATATAGGGGTTCTTATTTTCAACTAATGATTTTAATAAATACTGAAGAAACAAACTCTTATCCGGCACCGGGTTATCTAATCCACTGGTCATTGCCGTTCTTGCCTTTTTTGATAATAGTTTATCCATAACTTGTTCAAATTTGACATCTCTATTGTACTCAAAAATTGATCCGCTAAAACAGGCATCACTAATCAATAAAGTATGCTTAGAATCAATGCCGGCAATATAATCCTTAATATCATTGTTAGAAACCCAGGTCCCTTTATTATTTATATCAGCATCTGAAGGCAACCAATATCCCTGTTTTAATTTTGTATCAAATACACCATGTCCCGCATAAAATATCAGGAGGTGATCTTTAGGGGAGATTACATTCAGGAGAGAGTCAAAACTTTTAATAATTTGATTGCGGGTAGGATTTTTAAGGAATGAAATATTATTTTCATCGAATGAATAGTAAAGCGTTAGGATTTTTTTAAGATTTTCTGCATCTAAAAATGGGAAGGATAAATCTTTGATTTTTTCATCCTTATAATCCTGTTCAGCTATCACAAGGGCATGATAAGCAAATGCCGATGCATTATTATATTCTTTGTTTGCGCTATTAATTTTCAGTCCCCTGGTTTCTTTTTCAGTTTTTAATATTTTAATATTGTTTGTTGATGTGTTGTTGTAAATATCGGTTGCTTTTATTACCAGTTCATTTAACCCTGGTTCTAATTTAATGTATCCATTGAAATCTCCGGTTTGTGATAAAAAAGGGACTTGCTCATTATTGATAACAATAGTTTTTAAAAGACTGCTATCTGTTGCCTTACCTTTTACAAAAATGAAATCATCCTGTGTAGTAAATTGTTCATTTGTCTTTATTGAGGGGCTTACAATCACAACAGCAGGACTTATTTTATCTTCCACGCTCCTGAAAAGGCTTCCTATATCTTTATTGGCTCCTTTTGCTAGTATTAAATTTTGATCTCGGTAAGCAATCAATTTGCAGCCAAGGTATGTATCTGAACTAGAAAAATCAGAATTAATAAGTATGCTTTTTCCAATTTCGCCATTATTCCTGTTCATGATTAATATTGTTGTCGGCCCCCCTGGTTCTTTTAATTCAAGAGCCAGGTATCTTTCTTCACATTCTATTAGTTGTATCAAATTTGTATATTCAGGGGGATTATAGTCAAGGCGATTAATTAGTTTTTTTTGTTTTAGATCATATTCAATCAATCCCATGCCTTGCGAAGAAGAAGAAGAAGAAGAAGACATTACTTTGTGATTACTGATTAATTTGCAAAAAGTCGAACTTGGGAAAGAATCCTGTAAACTTAAAGTAGCCAGATCATAAATATAAGTTGGCGACCAACGGTCAATTGTAAGAGCAAGTAAAGTATTTTCGGGGTTTTGTTGAAGGCTGTTTATGGCGGGTAAAAATGCTGCTATTTTTTTTATATTTTTACCGGTAATATTGCTTGAAATTAATAAGTCCCCATTTTTTTTTGCTATATAAAGTAAGTTGTCTTTAATTATAAGTCCTGCAATCGGATCTTTGCTCTGTTCCCACCACAATACTTCTTTTTTCTTTGTATCTACAGTATATATTTTATTATTGACCGAATAACAGTATACAAATCCGTTTCTAAAGAACCCATTAGCTATTTCATCCTCTTTTGTCTTAAGGTTTATGCTGTCACTTTCAAACTTCCAGTCAAATAATGTGATGGATTCAATAGGAGATTTTTTTATTAGATCTTCCAATTCAAACCATACTTTGACATAACGGGTAACTTTATCTCCGCCCATCCAATATCTGCAAGTAATTTTTTTAGATATCCCGTCGTAAGATACAAATGATATCCCTTGCCGGTTCCAGCTGGAAAAAGCATTATTTATAATGATTAAATAAATAAAAATTGATAATATTTTTTTCATCAAGAGTCGGAGTTTTATTGAGTTTTCAAAATTTAAATCGTAATAAATACCTCTAAAAATATGATTATTTCTGTTACGAGCTTATGTTTAATTTCCTTCGACTCCCGCTAATTGCGGGACGGGTCCGCTCAGCATTTTGTTACTTCACATACGGCGTACCATAATTCTTCACATACCTGTTCAGCCATTGGTTCTGCTCCCAAAGCATGTGCAGTATATTTTCTTTTGCTGCATAGCCATGGCTCTCGAAAGGCAGTTGTACAAAACGTACCGTACCACCATGACCTTTTACAGCATTGTACAGGCGTTCGCTTTGGATTGGGAAGGTGCCGGGGTTATTATCAGCTTCGCCATGTATCAGCAATAGCGGTGTTTTTATTTTATTGGCATGGCTAAAGGGGCTCATGGAATTATACACTTCGGGCGCCTGCCAGTAAGTGCGTTCTTCATTCTGAAAACCAAAGGGTGTAAGCGTGCGGTTGTAAGCGCCACTACGGGCAATACCGGCTTTAAATAAATTGGTATGTGCAAGCAGGTTCGATGTCATGAATGCGCCATAACTGTGGCCGCCAACTGCCACACGGTTGCGGTCGCCAACACCCATTTCTGCAACTTTATCAATGGCAGCTTCTGCACTCCAGGTAAGCTGCTCTACAAAATTATCGTTGGGTTGTTTTTCTCCTTCACCAACAATGGGGAACTCGGTATTATCCATAATGGCATAGCCCTGTGTGGCCCAGAAAACAATGGAGCCATAACCCACTCTTGTAAATAAATATTTGCTGCCACGTAACTGTGCTGCATCGCTTGCGCTTTTAAATTCACGTGGGTAGGCCCACATCATCACCGGCAGGGGACCATCTTTTTTTGCATCGTAACCTGCAGGCAAATACAGGTCGGCAGCAAGGTCAACGCCGTCTTTGCGTTTGTAAGTAACTTTTTGTTTGGTAATGCCCCTCAGCCCGGGTTGCGGATCAGGAAAATTGGTTATGATCTTTGCTGAATTATTTTTAAGGTCACGCAAATAATAATTGGGCTGCTCGGCCTGGCTTTGTTTATTGGTAACAATAAGCATCTTATCAAAATCAAGTACCGTAGTTACCGTTTCGTAATACGGTTCTTCGCTGCGCCAGAGTTGTTTGGTTTCTTTTGTATTGATATCGAATGTATTTAAAAATGGCAGGTCGCCTTTTGGTGATGCACCTGTACCACGCATTACCAACTGTGAGCCGTTCAATAATTTTGGGGTATTGCGGCCGTACTTATTTTTATCGGTGAGTGGAGTTCCAGGGTCGTTGTAAGCATCATCTGTGCTGCGGTCTATCAGCACTTCCATTTTACCATCCGCAGTAAGCCTGCTCATTTTCTGGCGGTGTTTTGCTCTTGAACCTTCAGTAACAAAGAAGGAACCGTTGGTAACGTCAGTAACATTGTACATGCGCTCTGCTGTTTTTACCAGTTCTTTTGGTCCGCCTGAAAACGGCGCTGCCAGTATGTATGCTGCATCATGGTAATCCATTTTCTTTTTGATGAGGCCGCTGTCCAATGGTTCAATCCAACGAACTGTTGCCGGTGAATTATCAAGCCAATCGTAACCACGTGGTGCATTCAGTACATTATCGTTTCCTCTTGGTGTGCCTTCGCTGCTGGGTAATTTGGCAAGTACCCTTACTGTATTGGCATTCATATCGGTTACCAGCATGGTGCTGTTAAAACCACCTGCAGTAACGAGGTAAGAAAAAGGCTTGTCAATTTTTTCTACCAGTAAATATTTTTTATCCGGAGATACAGATACGCTGCTGTAAATAGCAGAACTGCCAATTTTAATTTCGCTGCCATTAGTATTTTTTACCAATTGAGATGTTGCATAAAACTCAAACTGTGTTTCATCAAAAGGAGATTTTATCAGGTCCTGGAAAGTTGGGCTTGCAGCAACCTTGCCTAAGTTCTCCTGTATTACAGGGCCTTTGGGTGCAAGCGGTTTTTTGGGTGCACTGCTTAGTGGTTTGTTCACGGCAGCATACAGGATCGTATTGTTATCGATCCAATCGAATGCAGCGCCCAGAACAAGGTTTACTGCACCCTTATTTACCTTTGTTGCCTTGCGGCCTTTTATATCAATGATGTAAATGTCAACTGTTGTGTTGGTCGTATTGGTGAAAGCTGCTTTGTCTTCATCCGGGCTCCATTGCAGGTTGCCGGCCTTTAAGTTTGCAGGCAGACCGGCTATTTTAAATTCGGTGCCGCTCTTTACATCTTTAATGATGATGTTGGAGATATAGCTGCTGCGGCTTGGCCCAAAATTGTTAGGGTTTATGCGAAGGCCTGCAATGCGTAACTCCGGCTGGGCAAGGTCTTCAACCGAAGGCATACTGCTGCGTTCAAGTATCAGCATGTATTGTCCTTTACTGTCGAAGCTTACTCCGGGTGTTGGCTTTGCCATTACCAGGTCGTAAATTTCTTTTGG
>JBBSJI010000018.1:0-47792 GCA_038257425.1 Chitinophagales bacterium | reverse complement strand
GAATAAAGTCAACAGTTGTTATGTAGTTTTACAAATAAAGAATAAACCTGTAATCTTGTATCAGTAACAACGAAAAATCTTGACAACAACAATTAGTTTTTAACCTCAGAATGTGTCAAGTAATTTTAGGAGGGGTCAATTGCTGATGCATCCAGGCTGTTGCAAAAAATCTATAAAAAAGATGCCAACTGGAGGGAGTTAACAAAACGTTTACCAAAAGTAAATTTATTAAATGTTTCTGCAGCCGACTTAACAGAATTATTGAAGTAAATTTGTAAAAAATAATAAGGATGAAATTTTTAGGTAATATATTCGGCACCATTTTATTTTCAGTCATTATATTTTCATGCACTGCACAAACAAAAACAAGTTTAACAGCAGAGGAATTTGAAAAAGAAATTACTACCAAAGAAAATATCCAGGTACTGGATGTAAGAACACCGGCTGAGTTTTTCTCGGGGCACATAAAAAATGCACTACAGGCCGACTGGAATGATAAAAAAGAATTTGATCGCCGCATAGCCTATATTGATAAGAGCAAACCCGTTTATGTATACTGCCTTGCTGGCGGCAGAAGTGCAGCCGCGGCAGATAAACTTCGTAAGGCAGGATATACACAAGTTTATGAACTTGCCGGTGGAACAAATGCATGGCGTGCAGCCAACAAACTGCTGGAAGGCAGCAATAATGAAAAACAAATGAGCATAGATGAGCTGAACGGTGCCATTAGCAGTTCAAAAATTGTATTGGTTGACTTTGGTGCAAGCTGGTGTCCGCCTTGCAAACAGATGGTACCTGTTTTAAAAAGCCTTATAGATAATAATAAAGATAAATTCAGCTTAGTAAAAGTAGATGGTGGGCGTGACCAGGATATTTTAAAAGCATACAAAGTTACAGCCCTGCCTGTATTCATTATTTTTAAAGATGGCAAAGAAGTTTGGCGCAAAGATGGTATTGCTACCGAGGCTGAACTGGCGGCTCAATTCAATTAATCCTGCGTTAGTTCTTTTATAAAATCACTCACCAAATAACTGATCAGTTTTCCGGTTGATTCATTCTTACGTCCGTCTGCAAGTTGTGTAGCCCCTTCACTGATATGCAGATAAGCAACTTTTGAATCCTGTGCAGTAAAGGTTATAAATTTCCTGGCCATTAATGATGTGATGCCGCTTGGTGTAAGCGCACTGCTTAAAGTATTTTCTATGCAATCCAGGTCAATTTCAATACCGGTGTAGCTGTCTTCTGTAAAGCCCGTAGCGCTTGCAACTGCCTGTATAAAATTTTTACGTTCGTGTATAAAGATCTCTTCGTAACTGATATAATTTAAAAAGGGATTATTATGAATATCCATTAAAACATTCTGGGTAATATAATTTTCATGTAAGCCAACCATAAAGTATTTACCCAGGTACCCATCTTCCTCTGCATACCTGAAACCGTTCCCGCTATGCCTTCCTTCAGCAACATTATAATCGGCATGAGCATCCAGGTTTATGCAATTGATCTGCGACAATGCAATCATATCAGCCTTGTGTAATCCTTTGGCTACACCTTTTATTATGGGGTAAGCATTATTATGGCCGCCTCCGATAATGATGGGTATTTTTTTTGCTGATGCAATTACTTTAACGAGGTCTTCCACTTCTTCATCAACCGTATTCAATGCATGGCGGTATGCATTTATCTTTTCTTCGTCATTGTAAGCATTGTTCTCAATTAAGAATTTGATATCACCAAAATCAAAATGACCTAGCAGTAAAGTATTCTCCCCACTAAAAAAATCGTTGCTCTGTGTATTTAAAAAAGATGCCAGGAAGGAAAGCCAGGCAGTATCTGTACCACCAACGCCATAATTGGCCTTTACTCCAAAGTCCTCGGGTATTCCCAGTATCACAAATTTTGCAGTTGATTCCTGTAATACTTCGGGCCACTCCCTCCCGGGGTTTAAAAATTGAAGCCGCTCCCCCATTTTGGTTTCAAAGCGGCGCACTTTGGTCAGTGATAAAATATCAGCTTTGGAATAAAACTTAAAATGTTTCATGTCCGGAAGTTAGGAAAATTCCTTTTGTAAAAGGAGAAGCCCGTTAAAATAAATATTTTACAAAAATGCTATAACATGGAAAATATGTAAAAGCTTTGTAATTAAATTAACGCAGCTAACTGGTATATAAAACTCCGTTGGTATAGTATTTGTTTTGTGCTTGGCTATGAAAACACAAAAAACTATCTCAGCAATTTTCTTTGGCCTGGCTATAGCCTTATCTGCCTCTATCTCTGCCCAATCTTCTGTCCCTGAAATTCCTTTTGAGAAAGGATCGGTTACTTTCAGTGCAGGTGTTGGTGTAGGTACAGATTACAACACTAATTATTCCTATTCAGCCTTTGGCACCAAAGCCGTTGTTGAAGTTGGTTTATGGCAGGCAGGCCCCGGCACAATTTCCCTTGGTGGGCAGGTTGGTGCTTCTTTTTCCAATGCTGGTAAATACAATAATTACAAGTCAAGCACTTTTATTGTTGCAGGCCGTTCAGCCTTTCATTACGGTTGGAATGTAAAGGGCCTGGATACCTATGCAGGCCTTTCTGCCGGTGCCGGTTTTAATAACTACAAGTATACCGGTAACGAAATTGTAAATGAAAGTGAAGTAGTTCCTGTATTTGGCGGCTTTGTAGGCGCATCTTATTTTATAACGCCAAATTTTGGTTTTAATGTGGAAGCCGGCCGTGATATCACTTCAATACAGGCGGGTATCATATTTAAAATAAAATAAGCTTAACTCCCTGTTTTTGTCATGCTGAGGAAAGAAGCATCTCGTTCATAATTAGCAGATTTATCTTTTGGTGGAATGCTACGTAACTGAGCATGCCAGCTTCTTACTTTTTGGAAATGCATTTATTTCATCACGTAAAGCTTAAAACAAAAGCCGTAAAGGGCTAACCTTCTTTTACATATTTTTGCTCCCACACAATTATTGTATGGGAGCAAAAGCATATAGGGCTGGTAAGATCTTTACAGGCGATGACTGGCTGGATGATTATGCAGTGATCGTTAATGATGGGGTTATCAAAACCATTTTACCTGCCTGTGATCTGCCAATCAATATTGATACACAATATTTCCCTGACAGTATCCTGGCTCCTGCCTTCATTGACCTGCAGATATATGGCGCTCATGAAAAACTATTTGCTGTTTTCCCGGATTCAGATGCTTTAACAAAATTGAATAGCTATAGCAACAGCGGTGGTGCGGCATTTTGTATGCCTACTGTTGCTACCAATAAACCCGAAATTTTTTTAGCATGCATTAATGCTATTAAACAATATTGGCAGGAAGGCGGTGAAGGCATCCTGGGCCTGCATGCAGAAGGCCCCTGGATAAACAAGCTGAAAAGAGGCGCCCATGTTGAATCTTTGATCCACAGTCCAACTATTAAAGAAGTACAAACATTCTTATCGTACGGTAAAGACGTTATAAAGATCATTACGCTTGCTCCTGAAGTTTGCAGCAAAGAAGTCATTGACCTTATTCAGTCACATGGGATTAAAATTTTTGTGGGTCATAGTAACGCTACATACCAGGAGGCTATGCAAAGTTTTGATAACGGTATTTCTGCTGTAACTCATTTATACAATGCCATGAGCCCTTTGCAACACCGCAATCCCGGGCTTGTTGGAGCAACACTTGATCATTTCAAAATAATGGCAAGTATTATTGCCGATGGCTACCATGTTGATCATACAGCTATCCGCTTAGCAAAAAAAATCATGGGCCCCAGGCTTTTTGCCATAACTGATGCTGTTACCCAAACAGCCGAAGGCTATTACCAGCATAAACCCGATGGAGATAAATATACTGCAGACAATATCCTCAGCGGATCTGCATTAACCATGTACAAGGCATTACAAAACCTGGTAAAGCATGCAGGCATTGAAATGGGTGAAGCATTACGGATGTGCAGCCTCTACCCTGCGCAGGTTATGGAACTGGATAATGAGCTTGGCAGAATAGCTGAAAAACATCGATCAAAAATGGTATTGATCCCTAAAGTACTTGACAACACAGCCATTCATTTGTTATCCTGAAAAAAAGCAATAGTTATTCCCAACCTTAAAGCATTGCTTGCATCTCACACATAAAAGAATTATATTTATAAAAGTTCTTTTTCTTACACTTTAAATCATACGTTATGAACCTCCTCGAAAAATTTGAGTATTGGGGTGACAGGCATCACCCAAAATGGCTGGATATTATTCGTATAGCATTAGGGATCTTTCTCTGTTATAAAGGTGTAGACTTTCTCCGCAACAGCAGCGACCTTATCAGCCTCATGAAACTCACTTCTCCTTTTGGTGAGTTTGTTATTATACTGATGGCGCATTATGTAGCTTTTGCACATATTTTAGGCGGCTTCTTTTTAACCATCGGTATGTTTACCCGTGCCGCCTGCCTTATACAGATACCTATCTTACTGGGAGCGATAATTTTTGTAAACATCAGCGCAACACAGGCTGCATTCAGCCCATATTCTGAACTGTTCCTTTCAGTAATAATCTTATTGCTGCTTGTTTATTTTTTAATAGTAGGCAATGGGCCATTATCTGTAAAAATGCCGCCTGAAGAACATTTGAAAGAGCATGAGGATTATATCAATAAAGTAAAATAATAAGGAAACAAATACAACCCTTCATCATTAATCATTATGCAGGTAAAAAATAACCAGACATGCGCTGGGTTATTTTTGCATACTTACACGCCAGATAACATTACTGGCATCATCGCTTACCAGCATAGATCCATCAGCAAGAATAGCAACACAAACAGGACGTCCACGTACTTCGCTTTTTGAAGCATCAGCAATGAACCCGGTTAAAAAATCTTCCGGCTCACCGGCTGGCTTTCCACTAATAAAAGGAACAAAAACTACTTTGTAGCCAACTAAAGCAGAGCGGTTCCAGGAACCATGCTGACCAATGAATGCACCATTATGATAGCGGACAGGAAAAGATTTTTTATCATAAAAAGCCAGTCCTAGTGATGCTGTGTGTGAACCCAATGACACATCGGGCACAATGCTTTTATTTACAAGATCAGGACGCTGTTCATCTTTCATGCGTGGGTCTTCATTTTTACCAAAGTATGCATAAGGCCATCCATAAAATCCTCCTTCCTGTACGCTGGTAATATAATCAGGCACCAGGTCATCGCCCAGCCCATCTCTTTCATTAACGGCAGTCCATAAGGTTGACGTACCTGTTGCCCAGGCCATCCCCACTGGATTGCGAAGGCCGCTGGCATATATTTTTTCTCCTGTGCCATCTGGATTTAATTCCAGTATATTAGCTCTTCTTATTTCATTGTCCATACCATGATCGGCTACATTACTGCCCGAGCCTACTGTTACATAGATCTTAGTGCCTTCTTTATTGGCAATAACATTTCTAGTCCAGTGATTATTATAACCACCTGCGGGCAGTGATGCAATTTGTTTTCCTGCCCCGGTTAATTTTGTATCACCGGTTTTATAATCAAACATCAGCAATGCATCTGTATTGGCCACATAAAAATGATTCTTTAATATCAACATGCCTAAAGGCTGATTCAATCCTTCGGCAAAAATATAACGGCTTTCAAAAACACCATCCTTGTTGCTATCCCTGAAAATGGTAATGCGGTTTGCGCTCTCACCATAATTTTGTGTTTTGATCTTTCTGGAGATTTTTGCACCGATCTTTTTAATACCTGTTAAGATGGTATTTGATTCTGCTACAAAAATGTCTCCGTTACTCCCAACATATATCCAGCGTGGGTTATCGAGGCTATCAGCAAATTTTGTTACAACAAAGCCAGCAGGTGCAACTGGGGTCTTTCCGTCCGACCACCCGATCACTTTACTAAAATTGCGGGCTGATTTGGTA
Organism: Chitinophagales bacterium; assembly: GCA_038257425.1. Lineage (GTDB taxonomy): Bacteria > Bacteroidota > Bacteroidia > Chitinophagales > Chitinophagaceae > Ferruginibacter. Next base: position 41,879 of record JBBSJI010000018.1, on the reverse strand, counting down.
GCATATGGATCGGGCAAGGTATCGTTACCTGCAATAATGGTAGCATTACTATTTTGTTCAATTACTTTTTTTGAGCCTGTATTACCGCAGGCAAGTGCTGTAATAATAAGAAATAAGGGGACAATGTTTTTATTCATGCAAATAAATTTTTAAATGGATTAAATCAGTATCACTAATATGATAACAGCTTATTCTTATTCAATTAACAGGTCCCGCACTCATTTGTTCTGTGCAACAGGACTTTAATACCGTTAATACATTTAAGTATATGCAGTTTCCACACAAATGGTTGCGTAAACAAATAAAAGAGTTAATAATAAGCATATTTTACGGTCTGTTAGTAGTTGCGGTAAAAAGCAACCGGATGAACAGCGATAAAAGTATGCTCAGCTATTACGCCAAGCCACAGCGACACCATGCATACGAAGTGTTGCAACCCATTTGTAAAAAGATTTTATTTCTTGCAACAATGAGGATGAAAGCATGTATGAGCCTTTGCTGGCATGGTAACCATACAACTTATTTGATGCATTAAAAAAGAACTATGCCAATCAACAATTGTCCCTTGAACATTTTTTAAGGGACAATGATATCATAAAGTTGTGCCCTATCCTATTCCCACAGGATGTAGGGCCACTTATTTTCCCGAAACAAATGTTTTGGTTGCAATAAGCAGTGTTGAAAAAAAAGTGAGGAAGACCGCAACTGAATAAATAACTTTCTTATTTAAGATTTCACTAACTAAAAGATGAAAATAAATGCAACTTTAGGTGTCCCTGCACAGGATCTAAAATAAAAAACCTTCTGACTGAAGGTTTTTATAGGTTTGGCACACTTAACCATGATGCCAGGCTTTTCATAGGTTTCAATTAGTTTTGGATGTTTGGATATTTAATAACTTCCAGATATTGAGGTTTACAAAAAAAAGAGTTTGTATGTGAAGGAGTAAATCTGGTGTAGAATGTTAACGATAAAATAAAACAGATGCCCTTGTATAGTGGTGAAAAGGTATTTCACAAAGTATTGACAGCCAGTTGGAGCATGGGCAATCAAACCTTATTAAAACTGGTGCAGCTTGATTGCTGCACCAGTTTTAATTTTTATAACAAATCAATTTACTTTTAATATTTTTTGTTGCAATGATGCTTCAGTTGTATTTACCCTGATATAATAAATGCCTTCAGCAAATTTGTTCAGTCCGTTCCATTGAATGTTATTACTGCCTGCTGTTCCATTTACCGTTTTTGTAATCATTACCCTGCCGGTAAGATCAATAATTTGCAGTTGCAACTGAACAGATCTTTCTAAGGTTATAGTCAGATTAATTTTATCGGTAAAAGGATTTGGCGATACATTACTGATGAAAATACCTTTAGCCGCATGGCCACTAAAAGCCACCACGTTACTGTAAGAAAATCTGCCATCAATATCTATCATTTTTAACCGGTAATAATTTTCAGCTACACCTGGATTAAGATCAGTATAGCTATACAAAGTTTTTGCACCGGCAATACCGGTAGCATTCGTCATTCCAATGTTATAAAAAGAAACACCGTTATTACTGCGTTCAATTTCAAAACGATTTAACAGTATCTCATTTTCAGTTATCCATTCCAATAGTATACCTGCACTTTGTTTTTTTCCTTTAAACTCTATTAAAGACAATGGCAGTACAACAGGATTTACAGTTACAGTTGTAGATGCAGAAACAGCTTTACATACTGTAAGTCCTGTTAAAGAAGTAGAACTCACCTTAATCTTGTAAGTTCCCGGTGTACTAAATGAACTGGTTGTTAATACCAGGTTCCCATTTGATGTCGCCCAGGTACCCATTCCGAAAGACTGGCCCGTAGTAGAATCTGAAAGTGCATAAAATTTACCTATTTCTGCATTGGTTATTGTACAGGTTATCGTTTGATTTTGGTTTACGTTATTACTACTCAGTGAATAAACTGGAGCTGTAGGTGTTGGTGTACATTGAATGGTTAATGCAGAAGAAGTACATGAGACTTCCTGTTTTCCACTTTCCTGAATTCCGATACTTAAAACCCCATTGGAATATAAAGTATTTGTTGCAGAAGAGTTTACCGTGATTGGTCCCCAGGCAGTACCATTCGTTGTTGTAGTTCCAATTAATTCGCCATCTAAATAAAGATTAACTGTTGTAGTTGTAAATGAACCAGTAAGTGTGCCGGAAATATTAGCAACACCAGAACTTATTGGTCCGGTAATGCTGCCGCAACGTGCAATTACTGTTGCAGTTGCTGCTGAATAAGTACCTGAATTAATACTTACACCACAAGTACCGTTTTGTGCATTGGCATAATAAGAAGTAGCAGCAACAGCGTTATAAAGTGCTGGAGTAGTACCTGCATTACCTGTTGACCATGTTCCATTAGCTTGCACTGTTGTAGTAGCAACTAAAGTATTGGCAGGAGATGTATATACTTTGATCGATGTTCCAGCTGCTTCATTGGAAGTACCTGTAATTGGGGTACCTGATGTGATCTGATTATTATTATCTGAATTGATTAATGGAGGTTGTGTATAGCAAACTACTGTAGCAGATGCCAGTCCGGTACAATAATAAATTTTTGCACTGCTGTTATCAGGAATTTGAGCCCGAACACTGATTACCTGCCCCAAACGTAAAGGAGTTGTAAATGTATAGGTCCAAGTAGAACCAACCATACTTGGAGTAGCAATAATTATTTCATCTAGTAAAATTCTTATTAAACTGGCCGGATCGGCTGTACCTGATATAGTTGATGTAGTTGGGTAAATGGCAACTGCATTATTAATTACAGGTACTGGTGAAGCTTGAGATATCCATCCTCCCACAGTGTTCACTGCACAGGCAAAAGCTACTTTGGAATCGCAACCACCAAGTGTATAAAAACACATATAAGAACCTCCTGCAAAATTTCCATTCCCCCCGGAACAACCACTGGTTATTTGCCAACCTCCTGTACCGTTTGATATAATATTTCCTCCGCCCATTGCTTCTGAAAAAACTACTGTTTGACCTGTTGAAGTCATTTTATAAATATTTACAATGGCACCGGCCGGATAATTACTTGCTTCAAACCCTTTTCTATCAGCACAAAACCCAATTGGTTGAGCCGGGCGGGCTGAACTGTTACAATTTTTAGCAATAATAGTATTACTGGTTAAACACATAGTTTCTCCTGTGGCCTGCGCTTTCGCTGTAATAATATCATCATTTATCAGGCTGATACTATTTAATGTCCAGGTAGACCCAGAACTAACGTTTGTCACTGTACCAATTGGTGTTGACATTCCGTTTTTATAAACTGTAATTGTTGCGGTACCTGCAGCGCCAGGTAGTACTGATTTTGTCCAGTTACCGCTTATACTTACTGTCCCTGTATTGATGGGTGAATTAACAGTTGGAGCCGCTGTACACATAGCAGTTTGGCAGCTTAACGGATTATTGAAAATATTACATGCAGGTTGTCCCAAGATAAAATCTTCATAGGTATCGCCGGCTGTACCATAAATATCTGATCGTGGGCCACCGGTTGCTGCCTGTGGAGACATAACCGTTGTAGCACACATTCTTATTGGAGAAGAAGTTGTTAAATTAAATGGCGCTGCCTGCAGATCAGAAAATGGAACATAAAAGTCGATCAGGAAATCCGGGTCGCCATTATCGTTGGTTGAAGCAATTGATACCTGCGACATATCCTGCCAGTTCAGGTACTGCTTAACAAGCACCGGCGAGGAAGTACCATCTACATTATATATAGCGATGCGGAAATTGGTCTCCAATACAATCTCTATTTCAAAACCCGGATTACCATTTGTTCCGGTTGTTTTGGGTTGATAATTTGGATCGGCATTGGGGGCCGTTGCACCAAATTTACCATCAGTATCCATTAAAATACTATAACCTTTTGAGCCAGGCATAATTGAACCCAGACGCATCCTGAACATGATATTATTTCCTGCAGAAAAACGATGGTAAACTCCATTTCCTGAAGCATCGGGCACAAAATCAGAAAAATTATGATTGGGCCCTCTTCGTAAATCACCAAATGGTTCAATTGAATAAGCCCGGATACCTGTATATATTATTTCTGAATTGGCAACATCATTATTGCCAAAGCCGGCTGTAGTGGCCGATGTATATCCATCATTATTCGGGTCTAATACCAACCTGCCGGCTTCAGTTATAGCCTGCCGGTTAATAAAACCCGGTAGTTGTGCAAAAGATTGATGGCTTAAAAAGATAAAGAGGATCAGGCAAATAAATGCCGTGTAAAGAGATTTCATGTTTGGATATTGTTTAGGTAAATTATTAACGCAGGATAATTAAATATGTTGTAGACAACCTTCTATTTTAATGCTTATGTGCATAAAGAATATCTTTAACAGGTCAATTACCGGCCATATATGTTTTAATAATATTAAACAGGACTCCATCGCATCAAAAAAAACCGGCAATAACCGGTTCTTTTTGATCGTATCTCTAATTAATTTTTTGTCAATGCAACATGAGGCATAAGCCGGGAATGCTGCGAACTCTTTTATCAGGCCCAATAACTTTTACATTGTCAAAAACAACCATCGAGCCCGGTGCACAACGGTCCATATATTTGCGTATAGGTTTTAGGCTCTTGCTGGTAATAATTCCTTTTTCTACATTCTTAAAATTGGTACCCGAAAAATATACCGTAGCGCTAACAATATTAAACTCTACTTCCCATTCAAAACCCTTTAACTCTGTACGGCCAAAATCCTGTGCCTTGAATACAACAGCCAGCATTTTTTCATTACCTAGCTCCTGTGATGTTATGGAAAGACCTATATTATCGCTATGATGTATTAATATTATTCGTAAATAATAATAAATGTTCCTGCATCAGGAAACAACTGGGGAAATAAAAAACCTTCTTTGCAGAAGGTTTTTCATAGAAAGGTCATTTTGATGAACGGGATAAGGGTTCATCGTTTTCATAGGGATTGAATAGTTTCAGTGGTATGGACGTTTGGATATTTAACAGTGCAAAGATGCAGATTGCTGAAAAGAAATTTTGTAATAACAGCTTGTAATATTTTGTAGCTTATTGTCTATCGTAATTCTACGAATGATACATCTACACAAGGTTCTTCACTTCCTACGAAACGATCTTCCCCAAGCAGGAAGCTCATGACTTTATTAATATTACGCTCAACAGTTGGTAATTTATAAAGCCATAAAAGCAAGCATTCCGGATATACCAGTGATATTAATTTCTGCAACACAAAACCTACAGAAAAATTACACGCTTTGCAATGCAAGTGATGTCATTGCAAAACCCTTTAACCTTGATGGAGCAATTGAAAAAATTGATAGAGCGCTGCCTGCTATTACTTTATAATATTTTAGTGCGCCACCTTAATATACCCCCAGCCCTCCCGTTGCCTGCTGATGATCTCGTAAATACCATCGGGCACCACTTTAATACCGGGGATGAGTTTGCTTTCATCCACTCCAAAGCGCTGCAAGGTAAAAGCACAAACTTTAAATTCGGTATCCTTATCTACCAGTAAACTTTTAATGGCATCGCTATGCTTTGACCTGTCTTTTAATACCAGCGGCAAGCCCTGGCCATAAACAACCACTTGCAGTTTTGCCGCCGGGTTATATTTTTTTATCAGTGCTACTTCCCTCACCAGAGCCTGCTGGCTTATGGAATCCCGGGTACTCATATCAAATACCACCCGGTAATCGGCTTGCTGGGCAAGGGCCACGCAGGTAAACAGTAACAGAAAACAAAATGAGATCATTTTCTTTGTCATTATCGTATGATTTAGATTAGAAAAATACATATTGTACAATACAAATGCAAGAGAAAATTGAAAGCCTCTGTCACAACTTTACAAGTATGCTTTTCCAAAACATCCGTACTTGCTCAACATATCAGCAATAATTAAATTTCATTAATTAATTTCATTCGTTTACATCCGGATAGTTGCTTTGCGTATCTTAGCATGATGAAACCATCCTTAAGTTATATCCTGTTGCTATCAGCTACATTGTTTTTTGTTTCCTGTAAAAAAAATACAGAAGATCTTATACCCCCGCCGCCCCCGCCGCCGCCAACGGAAATGATACCGGATAATGATCCTTTACTCCTGGGCAATCCTACCAATGCGCAGACTTCTATCAGTATGCCTGAAAATTATTTAAAGAATAATGGCTATTACAGGCTTGCTTACAGCAAGAGCAGGGCTATACCGGTGTGGGTGGCATGGCACTTACAGGCTGACCTGGATATTGGTGTAACTTCAAGGCAGGATGATTTTAGAGGAGACCCGGCCCTTCCATTGGGCTGGTACCAGGTACAGGACAGTAGCTACTCCGGTAGCGGGTTCGACCGTGGGCATAATTGTCCATCCGCAGACAGAACAGTTTCTTTACCTGCCAATTCATCTACTTTTTTAATGACGAATATGATACCGCAGTGTCCCAAGATGAACCAGGGACCGTGGGCAACTTTAGAAGATTTTACCAGGAATACACTTGTAGGATCAACTAAGGAAGCTTATATATATATGGGTAATTATGGGCAAGGTGGATATAATACCAGCAACCTTTTTTATACTACGATAGATGCCGGCAGGGTAACTGTGCCTGCTAATATCTGGAAGGTGATCATCATTTTACCAAAAGGAACTAATGATATCAGCCGTATTGATACTTCGGCAACCGTAATAGCCGTGAATATGCCTAATGATAACCGCTTGTATACAACAGGGGGTAATGCCTGGAAGAATTATGTTACCACCATAAGTAACCTGGAACAGCAGGCGGGTATGAATGCTGTTATGCTTAATCTTTTGCAGAGTGTTGCGGTGAATGTAAGATCGTATTTAAAACTTAAGTTGTACCGATAACTCAGGGATTTAGCGATTGGAATATGAATGCTAAGGGTTGTTGACGATATTTTAACGATAAAAACTACCACGTCCATTAAAATAGGTAGCAAATTCATTTTCAGCCACACGTCTCTGTACACTTGAATCATGACGGATAAATATCCGTTGTGGTGTATTGTTTGCCGGGTTGGCTGGAATTATTTTAAATACTAATCCGGTATGGTCTACATGCGGTGTTACATAAATATCATTTATCCGCACATTAGCTAATGGCACAATTCTTTTACCGAGTATTAAAGTACGAACCCTGAAAGTGAAACCTTTCAAACATTTTTCAGCGGAGCTGCCATTATGAATACCTAGTTGATGAGCCACCCAATGGGCACAACCGGTACCAGTAATGGGCTGCCAATTACTTGATCCAGCGTACCAAACAAAGCAATCTTTGGGTTCAACATGAATGTTAACCTGTTTTACTGCTTCAGTTATACCCTGTTGACATTGAGCACAAATGTTTTGGTTGCCAATGGTATTAACACTTTCTCTGCCAGGATGGTAGTTACATTTTCCCATTGTCTTTTATTTTTTTTGCAAAGTAGAATCTGCATTAGTTCCGGGATCTCCATCAATTTTATTTATTCGTTCCTGGATGGCTGCCTTTGCCTCAGGTTTTCCCAGGTCTTCAAAAAAACTATCTGCTGTAAGAACCTGTGGTGAAGATGGAACAAAATAGGAATTCAGAAATTTAATGACATCCCATTGATCGGTATTGTTTTGATAATTCGGGTATTTTTTTACTTTTAACTCATCTACTTTTAAGTTAAGCAAGTCTGATAAAACAAGTTTGATTTGCTTACGCTGTTCATCTGTTTCGGCCTGAACCTCGGCATCCTTAAAATAGGCTACAATACTATTTGAACTTTCTTTATTACTGGAATCTTTATTTGAACCACAACTCACAAACAATATCCCAAAAAATAAACAGAAGCATAATACACTGATAATCCTTTTTATAAGGCGTTGTTGCAATCCGATTTTAATTGGTGGGTTTATATTGGGATATATGTTTACCATTTTTGCAGTTTATTCTCTATAGTAATATACAAATTAATTCAGCTATAAAAAATTAAAAGCATAGTGGTCTCTCAAAAGTTTTGGCACCAGTTTAGGGTTATCCTTATCTGGCATAGCTATGCAGTTTTGATAAAAGATTCATAAAAGTATGCCGTACAAGTGAGTGACTCTTTGTAACTAGGGACAGGCTGAACGATGATGCTATAAAATACAAAAGCTGGTAACAAATGTACCAGCTTTTGTTCATGAGATGTTTCGTTTTCTATTGCTCCCTCGGAATTTCGTTTCCTATTTCGGTTTATACTCAAACAGCAGCACCGCATTCTCTGTAAGGCTTGCGCTTGATTTTAACTCAAAACGCTGGTCGCCGGCATTTACTACAATTAGCGCTGTGTTGGGAGAAATGCTGCCCAGGTTATGTGCAAAGAGTACAATCTCATGCTGTGCAGCTTTTTCATCTAACATCAAATTTACCGTAATGGGCTTTGTACTAAGGCGACGGTTGCTTACAAGTATTTTGTTGTTATAATACACGCTGATGGTATCGCCATCTATCGTTCCATTATCAAATATATTGAGGGTAATATTTGTTACAGATACCGGTATGCGTTTAAACACCGTACTCTTACGGGCAGCTAATGCGGCAGGTTTGCTAACAGCTTCTGTTTTTGCCGGCTGTGCATTTGGATCTATTTTAAATTCCCTGGGAGGCTCGGCACCGGCCAGGTTTTTTACAAAATAATCCCAGCGGCGGCGGGTCATATAATAACTCTCGGCACCATAGCCGTGGCGGGCATTGGGGAAAATAATCAGGTCAAAATCTTTATTCGCTTTTTGTAATGCCTCCACCACCAGGTAGGTATTGTAAGGCGGTACATTATCATCCATACCACCATGGGCCAGCAGCAGCTTTCCTTTAAGCTTGCCTGCATTGATCTGGTTAGCCTGCTCTGCGTAATTGTTCTTACCATCAGGGCCTGTTTTCATTAAGCCGATATACCTTTCGCCCCAGTCATCTTCATAGTTGCGGTTATCGTGGTTACCCGATTCGGAGATACCAACTTTATAAAAATCGGGATAGGTGAACATGGCATCTGCAGTGGCAAAACCACCTCCGGAATGGCCCCATACGCCTACTTTATCGAGGTCCATATACGCACGTTTGGCTGCCAGTTGTTTTATACCGGCAACTTGGTCGTCGAGCGTATTGGCGCCCATATCTCCATAACAGGCATCGTGAAATGATTTAGAGCGGTCGGGGTTGCAGGCGCCATCAATGATAATAACTATGAAACCAAGATCGGCCAGCGCCTGGTGATCGCCACGGGCAGGACCAAAATTACGGGTGCCTACTCCACCACCCTGCGGGCCCGGATAAATATAATTTACGATGGGGTATTTTTTTGTCTTATCAATGTTTGATGGCGTGAACATGAGGCCATAAAGGTCCCACTTATTATCGGCCGACCTTACCTTAATGGGCTCCGGTGGTCTCCAGCCGGTAGCCAGTAATTTGCTGATATCTGTTTTTTCTAATGTTGTTATTAATTTACCATTCATATCCCTGAGTACAGAAACCGGCGGTACATTGGGCTGAGAATAATTATCAGTAAAATATTGTCCATCGGGAGAGATATTAATATTGTGGTTGCCCAGTTCGGGTGTAAGCAGCGTAAGGCCCGTACCATCAAAATTAATTTTGTAAAAATGACTGAAGTAAGGATCACGCCCCGGCTCACGGCCATTGGCATTGAAATAGAGCACACGGTTTGCTTCATCTACTCTTAACAACTGGGTTACTACAAATGCACCCTTTGTAATTTGATTCTTGAGCTTTTCGGTGGTTACATCATACAGGTACAAATGCCCCCAATCATCACGCTCGCTATACCAGATGAACTCATTGGTCTTATCCAGGAAACGGTTGTTGATGGTACCCTGTCCGCTTTCGTATTGTGTTGCTACTATTTCTTCAAATATTTCCTTAACATCACCGGTTGCCGCATCGGCAATGCGAACTTTTTCTATTTTATGATCGCGACTGGTGGAAACAAATGCCAGCTTGCTTGCATCGGCATTCCACTCATTATCATCATAAGGGCCGCCCGATGAAATATCATCACTGAGGCTTCCTCTTCTTGCATCGGAAGGTATTTTTAAACGAATCACTTTGGGTATATCCACTTCAATGATCACCCTGTGTATCTGAATGATCTCTTTATCTTCGGGCAGCGGGTATTTCCAGGCTTCCAGCACTGGTGCTCCCACGGTTGTTTTAACGAGGTACATATCTTTTACCATGCGCTGGTCCTGCTGAAAGGTTGCTATCTTTTTTGAATCGGGGCTCCATAGCATTATAGGGCGGTCGCTATGAGTCCAGCCGGCATTGTCGGTAGCATAGCCAAAATCCTTTACGCCATCGAAAGTAAGCTGGGTTTCTTTTTTGCTGTCGAAATCCCGTACCCAGAGATTCCAGTCTTTAATGAAAGCTGCTTTTTTGCCATCGGGAGAAATGCTCTCCAGGAATCCTCCCCTGCGGGCTGCCGGTTTATCGTCGGGTAGAATTGCTTTTTTATCAGCGCCTGTTTTGCGGCTACCATCGGCGGGGTTTATTAAAACAAATTCTTTACCGCCTTCAACGTTTACCGAGTACCAGAATCTTCCGTCGGGAAGCCATGTTGGATTTACATTGTACCTGTAAACTAATTTACTGGTGTTGAAAGCAAGGGCTTTTGTGGCCTTCTCGTAATCGGTGCCGGTTACCACTTTCTTATTTTGTGCAGTGGCGGAGAAAACTGCCGTAGCTAAGATGGCCAAGGCAATGATATACTTTTTCATAAATGAATTGTTTCTGTGTTTTTCAAATTTAAGATTTAATGAGGATTAATTTATTGTGAGTTATTTAAGCGGTTAATATATATACAGCCTTAAGAAAAAAGAGAAGCCCCTTTTTTCAAAGGGGCTCCTGAATATTATGCTTAGACCTTTGGAAATTTATGTTTGAATGTGGAATTATGCTGCGTTAATGATCTTTGAACTGTTGATATAAGATTTATCGGGACTGTAAATGAACAGGCAGGTACCGCCTTTAATTTTATTGATGATTGGCTTACACAATTGCTCTGGTAATGCCGGACATCCCCAGCTGCGACCAATAAAGCCTTGTGACTTAATCAAGCCTTCATTTACATATGCAGCACCATGTATTACAATTGCACGGCTGTTGGCATTATCGTTGATACCTCTTTCAAGGCCTTGTAGTCGTAAAGAATAACCATGTCCCCCCATATAGGTTCCTAATGTTTCATAAAAACCAGGACTGCTTTTTAAGCTCTCGGGCTGGTTAGAAAAATTCTTAGCCATTACTCCACCTGAATTAACACCATGCGCCACATAAGTATTGTAAACAACTTCAGCTTTTTCAAGATCAATTACAAACAACCTTTTTTTAGATGATGGCTGGCTGAAATCGGCAATAGAGATAATGTGGTCATTTACCAACTGCCCGGTTTGAATCAGGTGGTTAAACCCTTTCATTGCAATTTCAAAGGTTTGTAAGGAAAGGCCCTTAAGATCAAGGTCCATACTATCGTACAGGCTCGCAATATTATTCATTAAACTGGTATTAGCAGGTTCGGCTGCAGGAAAGGTTGTTGCATTAATTACTGCCAAAGGGCTGGTTTTTATAACCGGCTTATTGTGCGCTGATATCAATACAAAATGCAGGGAAACGATAAGGATGCTGGTAAGGACGGATAGGTAGTTCTTTTTTATTGACGCCATATGTGTTGGATTTTAAAGAAATTATACAAACCGTTTAACGAGTGCAAATATCGGCTTTTTTACACCAGGGTAGTGTTAAAAAAAGCCCCGCTTATGTTAAAACGGGGCGATGTACTTTATATTGCAGTATATGCTTATAAGAAGCGGAATTGTTTATACTAACGTTTATGAAAGTACTGTACTTTTAATTATTAAACATTTTTGCGATAACTGCTTTATCATGTCCATAAATATCCTCGGCAAAATGTAAGAGGCCTGCTTCATCTACCCAGGCTGTATAATAAGTAATGAGTACGGGCACAGCATTTTTAAGCTTTACATACTTTTCATTACCGCTGTTCATGGCTTCATCTATCTTTTCTGCTGTCCACTCAGGCTGCTCTTCCAAAAGGTAGTTTGCCATTTTTACAGGGTCACTTAGGCGTATGCAACCATGGCTGTAGGCACGGCGGTCTTTATCAAAAAGTGCTTTTGCCGGTGTATCATGAAAATAGATATTGAAGCTGTTGGGAAAAAGGAATTTAACCTTACCCAATGAGTTCTTTGGCCCGGGAAGCTGCCTGATAACAGGTAAGCCACCATCGCTGCCAGTGCTTTCCATATTTTGTGAAGCCAGGTAATTGGAATTACGTTGCATGGCCGGCAATATTTCATTTTTTACTATGCTGGAGGGTACATTCCAATACGGGCTGAACACAACCTGGTTAAGGTTACCGGTAAACATCATAGTACTATGAGCCTCCTTACCTACAACCACGGGCATATCAAATACCTTGGTAGCGCCTTCCTTAACATGCAATACAAACTCGGGAATATTTACAACGATCATCTGGCCTTTGGGCTCAGTGACCATCCACTGCATACGGCCCATATTTAATAATAGCTGTTTTACACGGTCTAATACCGGGACATTTAAATTCTTGATCAGTGCATCTGTAACTATGCCTGTTGGCGTATACCCAAATCTTGCCTGTATATTTCTTATCCCGGCTTCCAATGCTTCGTTAAATACGGGAGTAGTATCGGCAGCCATATCGCCGGAAATTTGCAGTCGTTTTTTTAACTGAACAATAGCTGGTGAAGAGGTGCCCTTTTTTAATTGCTTTGCCGGAACGGTGATCTGCGGCCACCCACCTGCTTTGGCAATGGCAACATATTTTTCAAGCTCGTTCTTTAAAAGTTTATAGGAATTATTGGCATCCTCATAATATTTACCATCCTTGTGTTTTTTGGAGATCAGCGAATCTGCAAGCAGTATAGGATCTTCTTTCTTCCTGGGAATAAAGCGCTCCATCTCTCTACGCTTCACCACACCATCCTCATAGTTATTGAGGGTGTATAAAATAAAATGCTGCGTAAGTTTAAGCTCTGTTTTAAGGATACCTTGATCGGATGCTGAAACAGTAAAGCCATCAGCTTCTTCCGAATAGTTATCCATCTTAGTCTGCAGTGCTTTATCTTTCAGCAGGCTGTCATTTGCATAAGTTGTCTGGTAATTATGCATGTTCCAGAACCCCCTTGCCTGCTCAGTAAGACCATTATTAGTGAACCAGGCAAACTGATAATTACGGGCATTGTAAAAACTGGTTATGCGTCGTGCAATATCTACTTCAACTTTATTATCGGCAAGGAATTTTACAAGTATTGTGCTGTCGAAAAATAGATTATTGTAAGCATTCGCAGCACTGATGCTAAAATCTCTTTTAGTTATTTTTTTTTCGGTACTGCTGCTGTCGCTGTCGCCATTACCTGTATCCTGACCATTGCCGTTGCAGGATATTAACGTTACAAAAAATATGCATGCGGGGAGAATTATTTTTATCATGCAAGTGCTTAAACAAAAGCTATGCCCATTTATTTTTAAGAAGCAGGGTAAATATTTTTAACAAAAGCTGTATTAATTTCCTGTGCCTTTAAAGTTTGGATCATCGAACATAGACTTATTGAACAGGTAATATTTTCCGTCTTTATTGTTACGCCAATATCTTTTTCCCTGCAGGTCGTAATAATACCTGCCGTCAACACTTCTTTTGGCATACTTATCATTTACTGTAATTACTTTAGGTACAGCCAGTTTCTTTTTAACCACTTTGGGAGCTGCTGCAGTTTCAGTTGATGTGCTATTGGTATTATTAGCATCGGGGAGTGTTTTTTTACTACAACTTACGATGGCTATTGCCAAAAACAACAACAGAAAAAACAGTCCACTCTTTTTCATCATGTATTTTTTTGGGTTACTACCAAAAACTATGCCCTGCCTTTAAATATACTGAAATTAAAAACCCTCTGTGCAGAGGGTTTTTAGGGTAGTAATTTTAGATCATCCTTAAACTATTTGCTGGTTATAGGCATCATCAGGATCGTAAAGTTGGATATTTGGATCTTTTAACGATGCGAAGTTGCGATATATTTTTGCCCCGTGTTGTAAGATGTTGCCCAAATCTGTTGTAGTTCTTTTACGAATGCATATTTAAAATCACTATTGCAGTACCACTCAATAAAAAACCCCAGCTTTACTGGGGTTTGTGTTACTTCCTGCTATTCCTTTCGCCGGAATTACCCGGATCAAGTTATAAGGGTATAATCTCAGATAATCTATAATCACCCCTGTACAGAAAAGCTAACAATTTAATAAATACGATAATCATGCCAGAATCAACCCAGGTACCTGGCAAATCCATACAACACGATCAATACAATAAGGCCATTCCAGTTTTGCTTGTTCATTGCTGTAAATGCTTTAATAAAAAAAGGGCTGTTTACAATAAACAACCCATTTTATTATCTAAACCTCCAAAAAACTTATTTTGATTTAAGTAGTGTACCATCTGCTGCGTACTTCAACTTCACTTTTTTACCGTCCTTGGTAAGATGCACTTCATAGTTCACAGTCTTATCCTCATTTTCTTTTTCTATTTCTGTAATAGCATAACCAGGATAAGCTTCCATGATCGCTTTTACAACTGCAGTGGGCAAATCTCCACTATTGTCTAAATGAATGATGGGTTCAGATTTAATGAACTCTCCTTCAGGCGAAATCCAGGCTTCGTATGGAACATTGATAAGTCTGTACCTAACAAAATAATAGTCCTTATCCATGTCCCAGTTATCAGCTTCTACCGGATCATAAACAACCCATTCTACATCAGCAGCTTTATCAGCTTTTGATTGAAAAGTTGTCATTACAGGGGCTGGTACTTTATCAACAGTGATCACTGTTTTTTTACCCTCGCCTGCTTTTGTTACAACTGTTGTTGTTTTTTCAGTTGTAGTTGCTGATTCATCCCCATCTTTTTTGTCATCATTACATGATACACAAAAGATGGCAGAAATAAATACAGCCGGCAAAAAATTAAATAGTTTCATAAATATTTGTTTTTTACCTAATACAGCTAAAAAAAACGTGCCATATTTTTTAAACTGCTGGTTTGGTAATAAAAAAACATATAACAGCACTACTTTAAAGAGTTATACAGAAACAGTACAGTATATGTATACTTGTGTATTAAAAGCAGGTATTTAAGAATTGGGTATTCTTTTCCTCAATCATCATGTTGCTTATATAGAGAAGAATGATTAGCTATGCTTTAACCAGCCCGAAATACTCATCCTGCTACGGTTTGTTTTGGCAACCTCATGCTCGGTTTCATCACTTTTAAAAAGTACCGCTGTTTGTGATTGAGGTAATATATGTTCTACCGTTTCATCTTTATATATATGCAGTTGTCCTCCATCTGCTGTCTCCCAGTCATCATTCAAATAAGTAACAAGGGAAAATTTACGACTGTCATCATTCCTGAACTGGTCTTTATGCCGCTTGTAAAAACTTCCTTTCTCATAAACTGCATAATGAAATTCACTGGCATTGATACCGGCATAGCAAGTTCGGTTAAGATGATCAATAAAATCCTGCGCATGCTCTAGAAATTCGTTCTCGAATTTATTATCATGTTTTTTATCCAACCAGTAAATCTTATCGCCCCGCATTTTTTGATCTTCATTCTTTATCTCATCATTGCCAATGCCAGCTTTAGATAAGAGACCTTCTTTTTGCAATTGCCTGATATTATGCTGAAGGCCTGCAGAAAGTTCAGGCGTTAAGAAACCCGGCGCAATGCCCACCTGGTTATCCAGGTATGAATTGATGAGCAGGTCAAATTGTAGGTTCATTATAGTAGTTCTACGATGTAAGGTAGGGCTTCTACCATTCAATAAACGATTTAGAAAGGTTTGTCACACAAAAATGATTTAACAGACACAAAGCCCTACTTTTACTTTTTAACTATCAAAACTTTAAGCAATGAAAAAATTATTAGCCGTTTCGGTTTTTATAACCCTTTGTATTACTGCCTGCAATAGCGACAGTAAAGAAAGCAGTACAACTGAAACAAATAGCAGCGCCGGTACAGATTCAACTTCTGCAGCTCCCCGTGAACAGCAGATCAGGGACAGCACCACTATGCTTGATAAGAAACTTGCTGATCCAAACAGCAAGTATTCGCCTGACAGCACAAAATAATTTCCTGCACTCTTTCAAAAAAAGCAATGATCTGATCATTGCTTTTTTTGTTTTATTAATTTCCCACTTTACAGAAAGCCTACCCAATAGTGTATTTTTATCTACACTCTTACCAGCGATGATAAAATTTAGTTATGCACATTTAGTATTCTTACTAAGTAAAAACACAATGAGTTATGCATTTTAAAAACTTTTACATTTTGCATTGGCACTTAGTTTGCCGTTATAGTACTGTTAAATTATCCCCTAAAAATAATTTAGCAATTAACATTAAATAACCATTAAAGAACTTACACATGAAAACTACTTTACTTTGTGCTGCGTTAGCAGTGTCTACATTATTTTGTCAAGGACAGAACCTCCCTATGTTTCAAAACTTCAGCAACGGTACCCCACTAGGCTGGACTTTAGTTGCATCTTCTATCAAGGATTATAGACATAATACTCAAAATGCAACCTGTGTACAAGATACCGGTGTAGCTACTAATCCAAGTGCGGGCAGTAGTGGTGGTAATAAAACAGGAATTAAAACTGATACCCTCCGGTATGTAAGAACATCAAGCGTTGTTACTGTATCTTTTAAAAGCTATGCTTACAAGGGTAACCAATTCAATTGTGATGACCAGCTGTTCTCAGGTGTTTGCAGTGCATATGGTCAGGTTTTGCTATATGCTGTTTCAGATAACAGCCTGATTGGAATGAGCGATACCATTCCTTTGAATTTAACCATTTCAGGTCAAAATACCATTAATGCCGTAGTAACAGAGCCATTGACTACGTTCACGGAATTTTATGTTTTGCTCGACATAAGCTATATCAATTGCAGTACGAATGGTTCTAAAAGAATTGTTATCGACGATATATTTATCGCAGCAACAGCTGGAGGTCCACTTCCTGTTTATTTCAAATCCTTTACTGCAGCACGTTCAAAGTTAACTGTAGGTTTAAACTGGACAACAGCTACTGAACAAAACAGCCGCGGCTTTAATGTACAACGCAATACAGGAAGCAGCTGGGAAACTATAGCTTTTGTAAATTCAAAAGCCCTGAATGGTAACAGCAGTAATGACCTGAATTATACCTACCTCGACGTAAATGGTACAAAAGGCATAACTCAGTATCGTATAGTGCAGGTTGATCTTATGACCGGCAGACAACAAATAAGTGAAACAAGGTCCATCAGGGGTGAAGCAAATGGCAAGAACGTTGTTTTTCCAAATCCAACTATTAACGGAAATACAAACCTGTTGTTCAATGATGATAAGGGCACCCGAAATGTTTCACTGATCGATCCATCAGGAAGAATAGTAAGGCACTGGCTGAATGTAAATACAAGCAGCATGCAGCTTACTGATCTTAAAGCTGGTTTTTACTACTTAAAAATATCTAACCCATCTACTGGTGAGCAGGCAATGGAAAGAATAGTTGTAAAATAAAAGAAGTCTTTTTCATTTTAAACAGCATTGGCAGTTTCTGCCAATGCTGTTTTTGTTTTAACCATTCATCATATTATTACCCAGGCCTCTATTTAGTGTTGTTATTTATTTTTTATTTTTATCGAACCTGACAAATGAGAAAAAGGGCTTTCATATTAATATTACCTTTTACAGTTTTTTTGACTGAGACGGTAAGCTTTGTCCCTGCCTTGCAGGATGCCTGTACCAAAGCAACTTCTAAAGAGAGCTCCTGTTGCATGATTACCGATGAACCTGCCAAAAAAGAATGCAGCAGCGAAAATACCGGTGAAAAGGAAAGCCCAGCGAATGATTGTACAGAAAATCCTGATTGCAGCACCTGCCCTGTTTGCTATACTTTTATATTTCAACCCCGATATGAGTGGCCTGAACAAGACTTTGTTTTTAAGAAAAGTTATGCTTTACTGAAAGCAAGTTATAGCTCATCTTATACATGCAATGTGTGGAAACCCCCGAATGGATCTTTAATTCCAGGATAAACACATTTACTAAAAAAATAAAAAAACATTATGAAAAAAATACTGATGCTGGCAATGATATGTTCATTAGCCACAGGCGCTTTTGCCAATGACCGTAAGCCTAAGAAGCTTAAAAAGAATAAGCAATGCAGTACAAAGCAAAATTGCAGGACTTCGGATTGTAAACCTTCCGATTGCAAACCTGCAACCTGCTGCCCAATGCCCAATTGCGCAAAAGGATAAATAGTGCTGAGCAATTTAAAACCCCCGAAATTCCCCGGGGTTTTTATTTAACTTCCATATTGCGTTATATAAAAAAGAAGCAATTTTCATTGCTCCTCTTTTTTAAACAAAACAGAAACTATAATTATTTTTTTGGCATAAGTACCGCATCAATAACATAAGTAACACCATTGCTCGAAATAACATCTGCAATAGTAATATTAGCCATACCACCTTTAGCATCATGTACCATCCACTTATTATCCTTATAGTAAATCATTAATTCTTCGCCCTGCACTGTTTTTAATTTTTGACCATCTTTCAGATCGGTAGACTTTAACTCACCTGCCACAACATGGTAAGTAAGTATTTTGGCAAGGGTAGCTTTATTTTCGGGTTTCAATAAATTGTCAACCGTACCGGCTGGCAGTTTACCAAATGCTTCATTCACCGGAGCAAAAACAGTGAACGGACCAGCACCTTTTAATGTTTCAACAAGTCCTGCAGCTTTTACTGCAGCAACCAGGGTGGTATGGTCGGCTGAGCCGGCAGCATTATCCACAATGTCTTTTGAAGGCACCATATTGGCACCACCTACCATTACACCAGCCTCTTCTGTGGGTTTCATGGGCTCTGTAGCAGTAACAGCAGTACTGTCTGTTGTGGTTTCTTCGGTTTTGCTGTCATTACAGGCAATAAATGTAACTGTTGTAAAAGCCGCAGCTATCAACAGTGAAAAAAGATTCTTTTGCATAAAAAAATTGATTTTTGGTTAATTATGCAACAGATACGCAGTAAAATTGTTTTCGGTTTGCAGGTAATAATCTATTTTTTAAAAAAGTGTTGAAACAATTGTCTTTACAATGGTATTTTCAGCTCTACAAAAATCTTTCAGATTTTAAGCCAGGGATAGATTTTTTAGATCGTATGGCTTATGAACGGGGGTATCGTTGGTTCAAAATTTGTAAGTTGCAGTTTATGCAAAACTGGAAAAAAAGATTAATGGATGGTGCTCTAAAACTGGATGATTTGCTGGATAAGCAGGTATACCAGCTGCGGCAAAGGCTTGGTACTATTGACAATGTACAGTTGGTTCCATATCGCTCTTACGGCACAGCAAATAATGTTTATGTACGTGGCCGTGTATTGGAAGATAAAAAAATAACTGCGGCGCAGGATGGGGATAATATGTTTACCAATATGCTGAATATGTACAAGCGCTTTGAAACAGACGAGGTTCCCGGAGCAATTGTGGAATTAATTTTACCGGCAGAACAACAACGGGCAGCTACTGATAAAGAAGGTTATTTTGTTTTTAATTTCCGACCTTCCATTCCGCTGATAACAGAACAACTCTACCTCAATATTCCATTGAAACTTATAGATGCTCCTGTATCATTTACCGGTACAACCATTAATGCCGAAATGATGATACCTCCTGCTGGTGCAGAGTACGGCATCATCAGTGATATTGATGATACCATCATACGCACCGGCGTTGGCAACTTATGGGCAATGGGTAAAACAGTGTTATTTGGCAATGCCCGAACCCGCCTTCCTTTTGCAGGGGCTTCTGCTTTTTACCAGGCGCTGCAGCTGGGCCGTAATGGTAAACGCAACAATCCTTTTTTTTATGTAAGCAGTAGCCCCTGGAACCTGTACGACCTGCTGGTAGATTTTATGGATCACAATGATATTCCGCAGGGCCCGATTCTATTAAGGGATTTTGGCATACAGAGCGAATCATTTATGAGCGGAGATTATATGAGCCATAAGTTTACTGCCATTAAACAGATACTGGACACTTATCCCCACCTGAATTATATTTTGATAGGCGACAGTGGTGAGCAGGACCCCGGCATTTACCTGGAAGTAGTAAAGAAATTTCCTGGCCGCATCATTTCAATCTATATACGTGATGTAACTCAGGGCAAGAAAAGGGAGATTGCAGAACTGGTTACACAGGAATTAAAAACACTGGGTGTTGAAATGATACTTACCGAACATTCTGTGAAAGCTGCAGAACACGCTGCTGCCTCAGGCCTGATTTTTAAAACAGAAATACCCGCCATTGTACAGGATAAAAAAGAAGATAAGGGGCAGGTGCCCGGTAAGGTAGAGCCTGAGATCATCTAAAATTAAAGCTGCAAAAAAAACTATTCATACCTTTATTGAGTCTTTCTAATTAAATACACACCTAAAATGATAGATACTAAAACATCCACATGGAACAGTTCAAACCTCCAGGTATTTTGGGGTGAGTTAGCTCCATGCGATCATGTAGTTCAGATCTATGAGAACGATAAGATATTTCTGGATTCATTAGAAGGTTTTGCTGGCTCGGGTATAATTGCCGGGGATGGTATCATCATAATTGCAACTTCTGAACATATAGCTGCCCTGGAAGAACGACTGGAAAAACAAGGATTTGATATCGCTGCATTAACTGCTTCATCACAATATATAGCCCTGGATGCACAGCAAACACTTAGCCTGTTCATGGTAAATAACTGGCCCGATGAAAAACTTTTTTTCAAATTTATTAATGGACTTTTAGAGCGTATGCTGCTGCTTAATGGTAAAGTAAGGGCTTTTGGCGAAATGGTGGCCTTACTCTGGCAACAGGGTTTTAATGGAGCAACAGTTCAGTTGGAAAGCTTATGGAACCGGTTACATAAGCAGGATGCATTCACGCTTTTTTGCGCCTATCCAAAAATTGGTTTTACGGGCGATATAAACAGTTCTATAAAAAATATCTGTGCCGAACACCATAAGATTATTGACGGAAGCCCCAGACCCTCAACAGAGGTTTATTACAAAATTATTTAAGATCACTCACGGAGTATGGTGGCAGACGCTTCGACCTATACGCAAAAAGCAGCAGCGGCAGTGATTACTTCAACTTAAAGATATTTACATTACTGCAGCCAGCAGCGTTATATCAGATCCTGCAAATGCATTCCGGTATCTTAGCATGACTTTTTGAGCAGCTACATTTTTCTTTTGTGCCAGCAAAGACTGGTAAAGCCCGAATAAAGCCCAGCCGTTCTCCTTATTATTCAGCAGATCTTTTTCAAAAATTTTTGCAGCATCAAGTGCCCTGTCCGAAAGCAGGTAAGCATTTCCCAGGTAATGCTTTGGATTCAATAGCCAATCTCTTGGCTCGTTGTATACCATCTGTTCTTCTGTAGCAACAGCTTTACTGAAAGCAGCAATAGCATTACTATATTTCTTTTCAGCCAATGCAATACTGCCGGCCAGCAGGTTTACTGCCACTACTGCCCCATCAATAGCCGGCGAAAAAGGAGCAAAAGGTATCAGCAGGCTGCTGTCTTTCATAAGCTGCTGCATTTGCCGCAATTCAATCTTTGCGTCGTTTAATTGAGAGCGGTGTGCTAATGCCATTCCTCTTCCAAAATGAAAAAGAATATTGGCATAAACCAGTTTTTGTTCCGGTTGTTTTGCATTCAGCAATTCATCCCATTTACCAAAACGGGTGTTCACCAATGTGGGTGTCATGTATATATATTGCACAACAGCACCCACTGGTGCCGGAAATGATAAATAATCAACAGGAATACTGTTAACTGTTTCTGTTGCAGATTGTTTTGAATTACCTGACTGCCCAGCCATCATTGCATTATTGGTTTGCATGTGCAGGTTATGAATAATGTACAAAAAATCGTTAGCTGTTACCGGGCTGTACAAAGACATCATTTTTTTATAACTGTTAACTGCACTTACATTTACGGCCACACCCTGCCGGTACTGCCCGGTGCGTAAATAAATATGAGATGGCATGTGTACTGTATGTGAAAGCCCTGGCGTAAGTTTCCCCAGTCGGTTGGCACTGGGCAATGCTTTAGCTGCATAAGGTGAAGGTTCCATTACATGTATATAGTAATGATTTGCCCCCGGATGCTGCGGCGTTTGCATTAATAATTTTTCCAGCACTTCCTGTATGGCTGGTGTCCACGGTTTTGGTTTACCGTTTACAAACCAAAGATCCCAGGGATGCTCCAGCATCATAGCATCTGCATACAGTGCCTGCATATCAGCATGGGCAGGAAACTTTACAAACACCTGCTTCATCTCTTCGGTATATTTTCTGTTAAGTATGGTACGGGTTGCATCTGCAGAGTCTGCAGTATACCTTACCATCATGGCTTTGATCAATGCTTTTTCAGTATTATTTGCAGATGATGATAATTGGAACGCCTGCTGTGTTGCCTGCAAAGCAGCGGGCGAAGCTGCATAGCCCATATCATTTATGTTTGGTCCATATGCCAGTGCCTGTGCCCAGTAAAGCATGGCACAACGGTTATCAAATTGTACAGCTTTTTTAAAAGAAGCCATGGCTTCTATAATGTGAAAGCTGTAATACATATTGATGCCCTGGTTAAAATAAGCCTGTGCACTATCATTCTTGGTTGATATGGGCCATGTATAATTTCCGGCACCTGCAATTAGTGGTATATCAATTTCATCCAGTACGGTTTTAAGCGTTTCCCAATCAGGTCCGCAGCCAATGGCATTCTTCTTTTTATTTAAAGTTTTGATTACCGCTTTTTCATATAAATCAGACGGAGTTGCCTGAATAAATTTAGCAGTAAAAAAAGCAGTGGCAAAAGCCAGGATGGCGATAAACGTTAACTTTTGAAACATGATTATTGATTTTTGAAAAATAAAAGTTACAAATTTTTATTTTAAATATACTATTTCTAAGAGCTGTTATATGGCTGAACTTTAAGTGAACCGGTATTCATAATTTGCGCTATCTTTCAAATTCAACCTTTATTTACTATTAATAATAATTACTTATGAAACTTTTATTTTTTGTTCCGCTCATCATCATATTCAGCTTTTGTAATACAACAAAAAGAATTACGCAAACTGCTAATGAAACAGGCACCGGAATTAAAACAGGTGCTGATCAAACAGAAAAATACCTGCCCTATTTACAAGGTAAAAGAATAGCCATACTCGCTAACCAGACCAGCATCATTGGCAAGACACACCTGGTGGATAGTCTTCAAAAACTGGGTGTTAATATCGTTAAGGTATTTGGACCCGAGCATGGCTTCCGCGGCACGGCAAGTGCAGGTGATAAAGTGGCTGATGAAATTGATGCACCTACTGGTATACCCATCATCTCGTTATATGGAGCCAAGAATAAACCAACCAGAACAGATCTTGCTGATGTAGACATTCTGCTGTACGATCTCCAGGATGTAGGTGTTCGCTTTTATACCAACATCAATGCACTGGCCAGGCTGATGGAAGCCTGTTATGAAAACGGGAAAGAGTTGTTGATACTCGACCGGCCCAACCCCAATGGTTATTTAATAGATGGCCCTGTGCTGGATATGAAATACAAATCGGGCATCGGAATGTTTCCTATTCCTATGTCGCATGGTTTAACTGTTGGCGAATTTGCACTAATGGCTAACGGCCAGGGCTGGCTTACTAATAAAGTGAAATGCAATATTAAAATTACACCCGTTGCCAATTACCATCATGATATGCCCTATACCCTCCCTGTGAATCCATCGCCAAACCTTAATACCCCGCAGGCTGTTTTACTGTACCCTTCAACCTGTATGTTTGAAGGTGTATACCTGAACCATGGTCGGGGCACCTATTTCCCCTTTACGGTATTGGGCAGCCCCGAGTTGAAAGGTATCTATGATTTTTCCTATATTCCTACCGGTATAAAAGGAATGGCTGAAACGCCTTTATTTATGAATGAAGTTTGTTATGGTCTTGATCTTCGTAATTATGATACCGAACTGTTACGAAGATCAAAAAAGATAAATATCCGATGGATAATGGAATTGTACAAGGCGCATCCGTATAAAGAAAAATTCTTTGATTCAAAACTAAGTAAGCAAATGAATAATATTGAAATACAAACCGGCTCAGGACTGTTTCGTCAGCAAATTATTGATGGCGCATCTGAAGAGGTGATAAGGGCAAGCTGGGAACCAGGCTTAAGTGAATATAAGCTAATGCGGAAAAAATATTTACTTTATCCCTGATAAAAAATAAATTAGCCAATAACGCAATATTGTACCATTGCTTTTTAATAAATTAGTTCTTTATACAACTCAACTCCATGGATGCAACAACTCTTAAAAACTTACAGGCTCCATTAAAGGAGAAATACCGGGAAGATCCCGGATCAGCTGTAATTACGCTAAAGGCCACAGGAAAAATAGGCGAAGGCATTTCCTGCAAAGTTGAAACAGGCAGGGCTGTAGTTAAAGCCGGGCTTCATCCGGCAACGGGTGGGAGCGGTATGCTGGCCTGCTCCGGTGATATGTTGCTGGAAGCCCTGGTAGCTTGTGCCGGTGTTACTTTGCAGGCAGTAGCAATAGCCTTTGGCGTGGAAATAAAAAATGGAACAGTAAGTGCTGATGCTTATCTCGATTTCAGAGGTACACTCGGTGTTTCAAAAGAAGTGCCTGTGGGTTTTAAGACTATAAACCTTAAGTTTGAACTTGAAACAGCAGCAACAACAGAACAAATGGAAAGCCTTAAAAAACTCACCGAAAGATACTGCGTGATCTATCAAACACTGGTAGACTGTTTAAACCTGCAAACAACTTATCACATAGTTGGATAAAATATTAAAGCCCGTTAATTGAACGGGCTTTAATATTTTGTACCATTTTCTACATCATTTTGCCGTTTCGGGGCTGATGATCGTTCCAATCTCAACAATGGAATTGGCAGGGAAACCACCTTTTTGTGCATGCTCAGCAATGAGTGCTGCATTTTCTGCTTTGTAAATACAGTAGATCTTGTTTCCAGTAACATAACTATGCAGCCATTGTATCCTGGGGCCCATAGCTGTTAACACACTACATGATTTTTGAGAAATACCTTTTAATTGCTCCGGTGTAAATTTACCTGCCTCAGGTATGTCTCTTTCAATAAGATAGGTTTTCATTGTTGTTTCATTTTTTGTTGTAGTGTTTGCGTTTGTTTTTGTGTTTTGAGCCATGCATGCATACCCGGTAAAGAGTAGCATAACAAGGATCAGTTTTAAGCGGTTACTGATGATTTTCATAACAGTGATTTTTAAGTTAGATGATACCATAAAGGTAATATCACTTTTTAGCGGAAGGCTGTAACAAATCATTCAATGAATGGTAATCCATATGGAACAAATCGTTCAATTAATGGTAAAATCCGGTACGTAAAAGGAAGATCAATGAAGTAGTTCGAGATAGGCCATGGGCAGCAGTCCGTATTTATTTTTAAAACATTTAGTAAAATAAGATGGACTGCTAAAGCCCGAATCAAAAGTTATTTGTGCAACAGCGTAATGTTTTTTTCTCATCAGCTTCCTTGCTTTTTCAAGCCTGAATTCTTTAAGAAAAATATTGGGTGATAAACCTGTAAGCTGTATGGTTTTGCGGTATAACTGCGATTTACTCATCGCCATTGCCCGGCAATAATCTTCAGTATCAAATTCAGCATTCTGCCAGTTATCTTCCAGTTTACTGTACAGGGATTGCAGGAGTTCTACATCCGGTGCTGTTAATAATAATAAGTGGTTGCCTTTATTTAAAAAATGATCTTTTGCCACCAATTCCTTTACTGACGGGCTCATTACGATCTGCATATTACCGGCAACAGCACACATGTACTCCGCCAGTTGAAGCGTATCACCAAATAAATGGTTACTTTTTTCAACAGGCTCACCAGCATTGAGACTCAGGCTTAATCCAAATGCAGGATTATTAGTTTGCTGCAGATCCTTTTGAATAGCCAGCGCACAGGATACTGCCTTAGATGCCGAACTGAACGAAATGATAAAATCCGTGCCCCCACATTCCACTTCGCTGCCGCCATGCTCAACCAGTTGCATACGGGTAGTTTGTTTAAAGAATTCAAGCATTTCATTTGCTTTTTCAGGGCCAAACTTGTGTTGCAGGAGAACAGGGTCAGTGATCCTTGCAAGCAGTACAATACGGTATGAGGAGTCACTGAATACTTTTAAACCATCCTCCTGTGTTATTGCACTTGCCGGGTCGTAAATTCTCCCTAAAAAAGAAGACACTACTGAAGGACTTACTTCAATTACTTTATTCGGTATTAACCCGTGTGCTTTGCCGTGCATTTCTTCCACCGCTTCTTTTGATGGTGCTTCTATCAGGCAAAAAATATTTCCTCTTTCCTCATCTATCCAGTAGGTCATACACTTACAGGAAAAATCAGCCTGGTGTATAAGGTCCATGCTGTGAGCCTCGGCAACATCCCTTGCTTTTACTCCCGGAACAATATGTACATCCATGTAAATTGGCATCGATTTATTTTTAGGTCCGCATTTCACATCACTCCCTTCCCTGCTATTACCTGACTAAAGATAAATTGTAAAATTGATTAAGACAAGTTTGAGTGAAAGAGTTTTATGCAGGCAGTTACAAGTCATTGTTGGTATTAAACGCATAAACTAATAACATAAAATTATTGGTATTGAATATAAATCGGCTTCGGTGTGAATTTCAATAATTCTTCGGGGCTATACATACCCGATCTGCTTTTACCATCATTCTTATAAAACAATTTAAAACCGGTGAACTGCACGGGCTCTTTATAAATATACCTGAGCCAGGTAGATCTTTTTAATATCTTATCGCCAAATCCATCCATATCTATTACTATCTGTACTTCGGGAACCGTTCTTATGTTTTTGTAATCTGTAACCATACCCTGTGTAAAACGATGAACAACCAAAACCTTGGGCGGAAGATCATATTTTCGAACCAGGGCGGCCAAATAATCAATGGCATCATTAATATCAACTGCTGTAAACGTACCTATTTTAGAACCTGGTATTTCGCCATTCTTCATCGAAAATTCAGGATCAATACCAAGGTGAACATTGGGCAGTTGCAAATATTTTTCAAGCGCCGGTACTTCCTCTTTTACTGTGCTATGTCCCACCTGTATATCTAAAAATACAAGTGCATTTATTTGTTTTGCCCAATCCATAATGGTATCTATCTGATGAAAAGGCATACGTAAACGATGCTTACCGCCTTTGCCCGGTGAGCCCTGGGCAGTAGTGGCTATATAATGCAAAGCAGGTATAGTTTTTACAGAAGGGTCTGCTGCCTGCCATGCCGTTACTTCTCCTGTTAATTTTTTAAACATATCATCTTTGGGTATCTCACCTAAAATGCCCATGCGTTTTGAATATAAGTTGCCGTAAAAGGCGATAATCCGGTTATCAGGAAAAATGGCACCGGATAATGGATATGGCGTTTTAACCGGCCATCTACCGGTTGAATCATAATTACTTAATGCCAGCATTTTTTTATTATAATCAGCCGTATCAAATGCCGGGTTTGTTGGCTGGGTCGGGGCGGCACCAGAATCATTTGCTGTTGTATCAGTTTCTACTATGCTGTTTATTTTATCGGTATCGGCCTTTACTACGCCGTTGCAACTGGTAGCGTATATTAAAATAAAGCAGATAAGTAAATATGCGAGGAGAATGTTAAGCGATCTTTTCATAGGTTACCGGGGTATACCGGTGAAGTGCAATAACTATGCCTGTAAAATAAAAATTGATGGCGGTATTGAATTACCTGCATGGTTGCCACATGCTGGTGTGCTACCCATCGCAGGCAGATATGCAGCATGGTCTTTGTGTTTAGGAGTACTTGCCAACCGGCAGGCAGGTACGCTATCGTTCATTTACCGCCCTGCATATCTGCCAGTTTGTTATATCGCAGGCCCCGGTAATCATACAGTTTTTTTTGCACGGCAAGGTAGCAGAGAATACTTTATTATTCCATTTGCATAGCGTACTTTAGATTTCCATTACAAAACTAATTTTATGATAAAACGATTTTTGTTTGTCGCTTGCCTGCTGTATACAGGCGTTGTTCAGGCACAGGATAAACCGCAAGCCTTTACAGGTGCACTCATCTACCCTATCACCGGGCCGGCAATACCTGGCGGTGTTTTAGTTGTTCAGAAAGGAAAAATTGTGAGCGTGGGTGCCGCAGGAAGCAGCATACCTGCCGGTGCTGATGTTATTGATGTTACCGGTAAAGTGATCATGCCTGGCCTGGTAGACAGCCATTCTCACCTGGGCGGACCCCAGGGTGGCGATGCCTCTGCTGCACTAAATCCCGATGCAAGAGCTATGGATGCCGTGAATCCAACAAGTGATGGTTTTAAAAAAGCACTGGCAGGTGGTATCACTACAATTAATATAATGCCGGGCAGCGGTCACCTGATGAGCGGGCAAACGATCTATGTAAAAATGCGGGAAGGAAAAGTAATAGAAGATATTTTAATTACCAATGAAAAAGGGGTTTATGGCGGGTTGAAAATGGCCAATGGAACCAACCCCATGCGCAGTACGCCGGGACCCTTCCCCGGAACAAGAGCAAAAAGTGCGGCCATGGTAAGAGAACTTTTTATTAAAGC
This sequence comes from Chitinophagales bacterium, assembly GCA_038257425.1. Taxonomy (GTDB): domain Bacteria; phylum Bacteroidota; class Bacteroidia; order Chitinophagales; family Chitinophagaceae; genus Ferruginibacter. Next base: position 13,011 of record JBBSJI010000018.1, on the reverse strand, counting down.
ACAGGAATACAAAAAGAAAATAAATAAGGCGGGAACCGATTCATCAAAAATGCCGGACCGTGACCTGCGTATGGAAAGTTTAGTGGAAGTACTGAACGGCAAACGGATAGTACATTTTCATACCCATAGAGCCAATGATATACTTACAGCAATAAGGCTGGGCAAGGAATTTGGTTTTAAGCCAGTACTGCACCATGTATCTGATGGCTGGAAAGTAGCTGATGAAATTGCAGCAGCCGGGCTTGCTTCATCCATCATCACCATTGATGCACCCGGTGGCAAGCTGGAAGCCATGCAGGTATCACTCACTACCGGGGCTGCATTGGAAAAAGCCGGTGCAGCTGTAGGTTTTCATACAGATGACGGCATTACCGATTCAAGATTTTTTATCCGCTCTGCAGCATTGATGGTACGTGCCGGCATGAGTAAAGAAAAAGCACTGGAAGGGCTTACCCTTGCCGGTGCAAAAATGCTGGACCTGGGCAGCCGTGTAGGATCCCTTCAAAAAGGTAAGGATGCTGATTTTATAATTTTGAATGGTGATCCCTTCAGCATTTACACCCATGTAGAACAAACCTGGGTGGAAGGCATCAAACGCTGGGACATCAGCAGGCCTGCTGATAAGGCATTCCTCTTTGGTGGCTACGATGTGTATTCTCCCATCAGGGGAGAATTTCATCACCATGTGGATGAAGAACAATAAAATTGTTTGCACACTTACATACATTAAAACTATTTACATGAAAAAAATATTGTTCATCTTTTTACTACTTCCACTGGCATTTGCTGTACAGGCGCAAATAGCCATTAAAGCCGAAATGATATACCCGGTATCCGGGACACCTATCCGTAATGGCATAGTGCTGGTTAAGAACGGGAAGATAGAAAGCATTGGAACCAACATAACCATTCCAACATCCTATAAAGTTTACGAAACAAAAGTACTTACACCCGGCCTGGTTGATGCCCGTTCGGTTGTAGGGTTATCAGGGGCATTAAATATCTCTACCGACCAGGACCAGTTGGAAAAATCAGGGCCTATTCAGCCGGATTTGAGAGCCATTGATGCTTATAACCCCGAGGAAACATTGGTAAAAGTGATCAGGGATTATGGTGTTACTACCATACATACCGGGCACGGTGTAGGCGCCCTGGTAAGCGGCCAAACCATGATAGCCAAAACAAAGACGGGCTCTGTAGAAACAGTGACCATACAGCCATTCAGCATGCTGGCCATGACCATCGGCCCTTCGGTATCCAGCAACTTTACTTCGCCGGGCACCAAGGCCAAACAAATTGCCATGATAAGAACAGAGTTGATGAAAGCACAGGCTTACGTGAAAAAACAATCGGATAAAGACAGCAGTAAAAGGCCTGCAGCAGACCTGAAGCTGGATGCGCTGGTGAAATTATTAAAAGGAGAGGTTAAAGCATTGATCACCGCCAACAGCAGTGTTGATATCATGAGCGCCATCCGCCTGGCTAAAGAATTTAATTTTAAACTGGTGTTGAATGGCGCTGCAGAAGCATACCGCCTTATCCCTGAAATTAAAAATGCAAATGCAGAAATCATCTTACATGCAACCATGGCACGCAATGGCGGTGATATGGTAAACATGACGATGGAAAGTGCAGCCATACTAACCAGGGCAGGTATTGCGGTGAGTATTGAAACCGGCTATGAAGGTTATGTTCCTAAAACAAGAATACTTTTATTTGAAGCTGCAGAGGCCATGGCTTTTGGGTTGAGTTTTGATGAGGCCTTAAAAGCAGTAACCTTGAACCCTGCACGTTTATTAGGCATTGCTGATAAAACAGGCAGCATTGAACCCGGCAAAGATGCAGACCTTGTTCTTTTCAACGGCGATCCTTTTGAATACCTCAGCAAAGTTTGCGGGGTAATGATAGATGGTGTAATGGTAAAAGAAGGATGTCAGTAAAATATGCTGCCTAATTGATCGCAGCAGTTAGTTTTATTTTTCTTTAAGGAACTTTCTTATCCCTGCAGTCACTTCCTTGTGGGCACTTAGTGAGAGTATTTTTGTTGGCACCATTTTTACAGAGTTTAGCAATATAATGCAACCCGTTGTACTAACGTTCTGACACATAAAAATCTGTTCGTGAAACAAAAACGGAATAAGGATATGTACCACTTGTTAATGCAGTGGGTATACCATTTTTCCAGGCAACTGCTGAGTTGCCATCATGAATTGTAATATCATTTCCAGCCACTGGTAAACCGCCCGAAGAACCTGAGAGGCTGTTATAAATATCAAGTTGCTTTTGACAGCTCACAAAAAACTACAGTTACTAGGACCTGCCGGTTGTTGGTGATTGCCAACCCTGCTTTCCCTGCGGCACGAGCACCAACGGCGGAAAGGCATTGGATATTTTCTGAGCAAAAAAATAAGTGAACTGCCCCGGCTCCAGAATAGTAATAAACCAAAATTGTATACCACAATTATAAATCAGGATAAATAGTGCCCTTTAAATATCAATCCTTAATCTCAATAAGTCCTTAGACGAACACCCTAAGTCGGCACAAAATTATACAAACGATGAAAAAATAAAAAAACGCTGCACTTTTTATAAAAAAGACAGCGTTATAAATCAATTGGATTATTTGGACAATTGGCCTCTTAGTGCACCTGCTGGATATACACTATTATGAATATTTACATAATATGCCTGGGGGTTTTGCCTGATGGATTTAATTAAATAAGGATCCACATTAGTAATAGTACCACTTGACATACCATTAGTTGGGGCTGATAAACCTACCACAACTCCTCCTGCTACACCGGCAGGGGCAAAGTGGATATGTGCTGCTGTGGCAGGTGCAATACCTTCAACAGTAATAACGTAACTAATGGTGCCCTGCCCCTGGTTTAATGTAATTTCTGCGTAACCAGATCCATCAGGATCTCCGGGGTTATGAACTTCGTTGGCACCCAAAAGCATGGCTGTAACTGTGCGGCCACCATCACTTTCAGTTATTGATGATCTTACCGTAAAGGCAGTTAAAAAAAACACTGCTACTAAAGGAATGATTAATTTTTTCATACACTTCTCTTTTAATTGTTAAATAATAAATACAGTCTGAATAGTGTACGGTTTATTAGAGAATTATATAAACGCAATAAAGAAGCAAATGGTTTGCTTCTTTGTAAATTTTTTTTAAAATAAATTAAAAGTGACGGGTGTTAATGCCCAGAAGGCTTACGTGACGGTGAACAGTACAGCTGTGAAAATAAAAAATGGTTGTTATTGATCAATTAACTATCCTTAAAAAATTAAATTAACTTCACTAAAATTATTTTCCATGCGCATTATACTATTGCTGCTTACGCTATTTATTGCATTTGCCATACAAGCCCAGAACTTAAAATCGGGCGGCAAACTTAAACCCGAACAAGCCATCATGGATATAAGACATTATACCATAGCCCTTGATGTGGACCCGGTACAAAAAACGATAAATGGTTATACAGAAATAGACCTTAACCTGTTAAAACCATCCGCAGGATTATTATTCGACCTCTGGCATGGACTTACTATTGCGCAGGTATGGGTAAACGGTAAGACAACCCCTTTTACACATACTACTGATGACCTGGTAAATATTACAACCCCAAAGGAGCTGCCTGCCGGAAAAGTTAAAGTAAAAATTACCTATGGCGGTAAACCGGGCATTGCCGAAAGAGCGCCATGGATTGGCGGCTTTCAATGGGAAAAAGACAGTAAAGGAAAGCCATGGATAGCCATCACCTGCCAGGGCGAAGGCGCAAAGATCTACTTTCCGTGTAAGGATCATCCCAGCGATGAACCTAATGAAGGTGCAGATATGATCATTACGGTGCCAAAGGGTTTGGTAGTTGCCGGTCCGGGACTGCTACAAAAAACCACTACTAAAAAAAATAAATCCACCTGGCACTGGAAGACTAATTATACCATTAGCAACTATTGCATTGTTTTTAATGTTGCCAATTACAAAGTAGTCAGTCGCACGTACACTACCATTGATGGTAACAAAGTACCGATGGAATATTATGTGCTGGAAGAGAACCTGGCGATGGCTGAAAAATTGCTCGACCTGTTTGAACAATCGAGCCATATCCATGAAAAATATTTTGGAGAATACCCCTGGGTAAAAGAACGCATAGCCGCTTCTGAAACGCCGCACCTGGGCATGGAACACCAGACAAATATTGCTTATGGCAATAAATACAAGTTTCAACAATTGGGTGGTAAAGATTTTGATTGGCTGCTGCACCATGAATACGGCCATGAGTGGTGGGCCAATAAAGTAACCAACCGCGACTGGGGGCATATGTGGATACAGGAAGGGATTTGTGTTTTTGGAGATGCGATGGCAACAAGAGAACTGGAAGGAGAAGCTGCTTACTTAAAAAGAATGCAACAAACGGCCAGGGCTACACAAAACAAACTGCCGGTGGTAAGGGGTGATGAAGTGGATAGCGATAGTGCCTACTATGCCGATATTTATGGCAAGGGCGCTTTCTTTATTCATACGCTGCGCTATGTTATGGGCGACGATGTCTTCTTCCCCACCCTTAAAAAGTTGGCTACAGCGCCACAGTACACCTATGATAATACCGTAGTTACCGCAGATGTGGAAAAGCTTTTCAGCAGTGCTTATGGAAAAAGTATGAAGCCTTTGTTCGATCTCTTTTTATATACAACCGATAAACTGGAGATACATGTAAAGCAAACCGCCAATGATAAATATCTGGTTAAACTGCTTAACATGGATATGCCCCTGCCTGTGAATATTGTTACGGATGCAGGTATGCAACGACTGGTTATTGACAAAAAAGGAATTACCGTAACCAGCAAAACTCCGCTGCAGGTTGATCCTGATGTTTTTTATTTGAAGAAATTGATAATGGAGTAAGAAAATAATTAAAAATGAAGAATTAATAATTTGAAAACCATATGCCGAAAGGTTCGTGTCTCCACGAACCTTTCGATTTTTCTTATTAAACGCAAATACTATCCGCTTATAGAAGTGATTTTAACCGAATGAAAGATCCATCCGCAACTTTCTGCCTTGGTATTAAGCTGTATGATCTGTGCTCCGTAGCTGTTAATATTTGCTTCAGGCTTTATTAATACGCTGATGACCTGCGATCCCGAAATGGAAATATCCTGGAAACTAGCTAAAGGATATTGAAATACCCTGAACTTATAAACCTTACCAGGCTCGTTCAACGAAATGTTAAATTCAACCAGGTGCTTTTTTCCGGTGGTAATAGGATCAAACTCTACCTGCAAGCCTGGGTTTACTGCTGTAGGAAAAGCAGAACTGAACAGGGCGATATTATTACTGGCAGCAGGGTCAGCAAGTACCATCATGGCAGAATACATACTCAGGAATTTTTTTCCTTTTCTTGGCTTGTTGGGACTAAGGGTAACTGCTGAACTTAAAAGATCGGGACGTACGCCCAGTTTTTTTGCAATAGCAATTTCGGTCAGCCGGGCAGGTTTCAATGTTGACAAGCCACCCACATCCAGGTTGAATTTTTTTAAAGCCCCCAGCCTGGGATTGTCTACTTTTTTAAGATCTGGCATAATGAATATTTTGAGGTGAAAGAATGATGAACTAAAATAACACATTAAAGGAAAAAAACAATATCGTATCCATATTTTTTTGTACAAGGGCCTCTTTAACTTTTGAATTTTGCCTTTTGCCTTTTTACTTTTTACTTTTTACTTTTACCTTACATTTACAGCTCAATGTTCAGTCAATGCAAAGCAGGAAAAAATTTCTTAAAAAATTAGGTGCAGGAATGCTGGTAGCCGGTTTACCGGCATTGGCCCAGGCAAACCCCGTTACCCGTATGCAGGTAGATGCAAAAGATTTCGAGGGAGAAGGAACTCCCGATGATGAAAAATTCTGGAAAAGAATAGCCCGGAAATACTATGATGTTTCTCCCGCCTATATCAACCTCGAAAATGGTTATTATGGTATTCAGCCTAAGCCGGTACTACAGGCATTTCAAAAAAATGTTACCATTGCCAATAAAGAAGCTTCCCGTTTTGCCCGCAAAGATTTCCCCGCAATAAATACATCGGTCAAAAAAGAACTGGCTTATTTTTTAGCTGTCTCTCCGGAAGAGATCATCATCACCCGCAATGCCACTGAAGCCCTGAACATAGCCATACAGGGTTATCCCTTTAAACCCGGCGATGAAGTATTATTAAATCAACTGGATTATTTCAGCATGGTGGAAACTTTCAGAATGCTTGAAAAAACAGGTCAGCTAAAAGTGAATGCTTTTGAAATGCCTTTGTTGCCTGCAAATGAAGATGAGATCGTGGACATGTACCGCAAACAAATAACAGCAGCCACAAAAGTTATACTGCTTACACATGTATCCAACATCAACGGCCTCATCGTACCTGTTGCCAAAATAGCCGCCATGGCAAAAGCGAAAGGGATAGACTGCATCACAGATTCGGCACATGCGCTTGGGCAAATAAATTTCACCCTGCCCAAATTAGGTTGTGACTTTGTGGGACTCAATCTTCATAAATGGATCGGCAACCCTGTGGGTGCCGGGGTGCTCTATGTTAAGAAAGAAAGGATCGCAGCAATGAGTGCATTATTTGGCGACGTTACCGCTGCTGAAGAAAACATCAACAAACTGGCGCATTTTGGCACTACCCCCTTTGCAGTGATCATGACCATTCCTGATAGCCTGGCTTTTCACCGCATGTTGGGTATAGATAAAATATCAGCCCGGCTGCATTACCTAAAAAGCACCTGGCTAAATGCATTGAAAGACCATCCCAATGTAGAACTGGTTACACCTGCCGATGCCAACTTATCCTGCGCTATTGCCTCGTTCCGCATTGCAAATAAAACTGCTGCGGAAGTTGCAGACTATTTATATCAACAGCATAATATTTTTACCGTGGGAAGAACATTAGGTAAGACAGGTTGTGTAAGAGTAACGCCATCGATCTATAATTCAATTGATGATATCTATAAATTCGTAGATGCCGTCAAGATATTTGCAGTTGCTTAAGCCACCGGCCATTTTTACTTTTTACTTTTTATTTTTGATTTTTGAATCTTCCTTTACTTTCGGCTTACAAATTTTACAACCCCGGGTACAGTACTATCGTTAGCACAAAGAACATCCGTCCATCTTTCATGGCATTATCTGCATTCATTAATTTGGTAGCCTGAAACTGGTCATCATCGCAGTTCATGCAACCAAGAATCACATCCTTATTCCTAAAATCTATATTACCTGTTGATTCGGGAAACACCAGCCCGGGATTGGGTGCATAGCCCCCGCAAAAAGAAATATTCTTCTGGTTCATACTACGCAGGTCATACAAAGGCATGCCGGCACGCAAGCCACATTTAAGCGACCACTTATTTTCTACTATGAACTTTTCATCGCCCGAAAGGCTTTTTAATTTATGCTGGCCACCGATGAGGATACTGTTTATCTTACGGTTGTTAAGCGCTTCGCTCCACACAAAAATCACCTGCCTGTCAGTATTCTTCAATAGCACAGAACAGGAAGCGACATCCTTCTCTCCAAAAAAGTAAACATCTTTTTTTACATTTTCAGATCCAAAATAATATTCCAGGTATTCATGCGATGTAAACTGCAGCAGGTCTTCTGCAAAATGAAGTTCCTTATCAACCTGCAATATTTTTTTATCTAATGCGATCGTATACCAGGCTGTATCATTTTGCTTTTGAATAGATGCTTCAGCCGTATAGTCCTGGTACTGGTATACATAACTTGCCGGCTTGATGGTACTGTCCATTTCATAATAACAGTGAAATCCTTTTTTCTTTAATGCCTTAATAATATTTCCGAATTCAATTTTTGAGGCGGTCTGGTAGGTATACTTAAATGTTCGGTTAAAATTGTATATGAGTAATTTTCTACTCACAGGCTCTGCTCCCTTTTTTGTATGGCCTGTTTTTGCAGGATAATATGCATAGTATCTTAGTATGGAATCAGAATTTAATCGGGAACTGTAAAGTGAATATTTCTTATTTACGAGTTGGCTCTCTGCTTTGGGGAGGTTTAAAGAAAGCATATCAAGCAGTTTATCAGCTGATAGTTCCTGACTGTGGACCATTGCTGTGACTGAGATCAAACAAAAAAAAAGTAAAATTCTTATCATAGTATTTATACAATAGTATACTGTTAAGTTTTCTATCATTCTTAATATGTTAATGGACTCACAAATCATACCAAAGAAGAAGTGGGCAGTTAGTGAAGACTATGGCAGGTGCTGTTTTATTGCTGCGCTGTCGTCCGGTGTACTGAGCGTAGTCGTTGTGCCTAACACTTTCGCCAGATGGATGAAGAATATAATCAACCGGTATTTGAAAATAGAAAAACTGAAATACCGGTTGATAAATATTATTTTCTTGGCCTATAGATATCTGCTACCAGTAATCTTAAATTATTTTTGCCGGTAACTTTACCAGCATGGGTTATAGATCCGCCTACCATTCCCATACCTGTTTTAAACTCCACTACCATCTTTGAACCATCCTGTTGTGTTAATTCAACGGTACTGCCCTCCAGCACATAAATAATATTATCCGGGTGTGTATGCATGGCAATAGAATCTCCCGGCTTGTAAACACCTTCATATAATTTTACACCCAAGGTATCGGACAGTATTTTAATAAAAGCTGCTTCCACTTTTACAGGATCCATAGCTGCATCGTAAACCGGAGCAGATGGGGCTTCTGTTTTAACTTCATCTGCTTTAGCAGACTCCGTTGTTTTACTTTCCTGGTTGCAGGCAATAAAAGCAAATGAAATAAGCAGTGCAAGAAAAATAATTGCGTTGGTTTTTTTTTTCATGTTATTTATTTTATGATTAAAAATGAGCATTTATTTTAAAAATCCTTCTTTTCCCCGGTCAATATTAAAAACACACAACAGTTGACTATATGGTTTTCAGTATCATTCTTCTGTTTGCTTTTTTCATTAAGACTGGCACGAATTTAATACCTGTCAACAAAATAAACAATAAAGTTTGAAACTTATAATGTTTGCAGTGCTATTATCCCTCCCGGCAAACTTTGTCACTGCCTTTGTTGGTGTTGTGCTGAAGACATTGCTGCATTCGCAACACCAACAAAATGTTGGGCAACGAGTGGGTAACTTATAACTACAATTATAATGCTGTGTTGCTGGTGATTTCCCTGCTGCAAGACCATCGGCACGAACACCCAACAACGGCGGTCACTGGATGCCAGTTGGGGAGGAACAGTCGAGTAAGCAAGGGCATTTCAGCCCAAGCTTCTCACAGAACCGTGCTTGAGACTCTTATCTTTACTGGCGCAGATATGCAGCATGGGTTATGTGTGTAGGCGTATCTGTGCCAATGTAAAAGCTCTTAAAATGTAAGGTTGGGTTTGGTTTATTTTGTAACAGTATTGGTGGGCACAGATACGCAACGCTGCATTGCTAAGCCGCATATCTGCGCCAGTAACCGTATATCTGCGCCAGTTAGGATTGATCCACGTATACTGTCAGTAATTCGTTACCCGTTGGTGCTTCAAATCCGAATAAGTACATTAGCTGTATGTTAGCCATGATTAACCGGCTTCAAACAACCACCGATTTCATATGAAGAATAATTTTTCAACTACTATTAACTCCTTAAAACAAATAATCGACTTTTTTGATGAGGAATCAATTCTAAAAAAAACAGCTTCACTCAAAGCATTAGGTGCTATGCCCTTACCTGGTGGGAAACAAGTGTTGAATTATCATGACCTGCTTTTGTTTATGTGTGCTTACCCCACCAGTCAACGATCAAAGACGTTGGCCGAAAAGGAATTGAAACGTATTGCAGCATATGGTAAGCAACATAAAGACACAAAAAAAGCACTTATTGAAAATGAGGGTTTACCCTTTGCAAATACCATTACCCGTTTTTCTCCGGATTTTTTAAGTTGGTTGCTGATGCACAAAGATCTACAGGTAGACTTTGACTCGTTTTATAACCCATCCCTTTCACTCAATGATATTCTGAATATCACTTTACCAGCGGTATTAAAAGCCGAAACAACAGCAGGTTTACAAAATGAAGACTTGCTTGAAGTATTGAATATAAAACCCACCGAATACGCTCCTTTTTTACTCGGGCAATTGAGGGAACTGGATGACCGGCCATTATTAAAAGAACTTTTTATTGAACGTATGGACCTTTATGTAAAACTGGTTCCCAAAAACATGCAGTTTTCCCGGGCTTTTAACCGCATTCCCGTTAAGCAGGTATATTATCACCAGGATCTGTTAAAGAAATTTAACCCCGAACAGTTATTCAATGAACCACTGCCATCAGTAAGTATACCGGCAGATACTGAAAGAGAACAACTTCATAAAGTAATTAAAAATGCCATGGCATTAACGGTAAGAGAAATTGATCCTGCAACATTTTTAAAGGTTGAAACGATGCGCCTGTATAAACTGGAGAGGGGATTATTGCTGGCAGTTTATTCAATGATTCCACAAAGGCAACTACCATTAGAAACCTATTTTGGTTTCACTTTTTTAAAAAATGGAATCCCCGTTTCTTATGGTGGTGTATGGACATTTGGAGCTATGGCAAAAATCGGATTAAATATTTTTGATCCTTTCAGAGGTGGCGAATCAGGTTACCTGTTGTGCCAGTTACTCAGAGTCTTTAAACAGCAGTTCGGCATCCGTTATTTTGAAATAGAACCTTCGCAGTTTGGATTGGATAACCCGGATGGAATCAACAGCGGCGCATTTTGGTTTTATTACAAATATGGATTTAAACCGGTTGCACCTGAATTAAAAGCGTTGGCAGAAAATGAATATCATAAAATAAAGACAAGAAAAAATTACCGCAGTACAGCCAAAACCCTGCTGCGGTTTACAGAAAGTAATATTGGCGTTCCCCTGGGCGGAAAAATCCCGCTGAATGTTTTGGACATCACAACCAAAATTTTATCGGTCATAAATAAATCCTGGCAAAATAATTACCGCATAGCCAGGGAGCAGGCTGTCAGTAAGTTCTGTAATAAAGTAAAAATTGATACCAGTGCATTAACTGCTGTTGAAAAAAACATTTTAGAGGAGATAGCCTTATGGGCTTTAGCCATGGCTGTTCATAAACCGAAACAACTGCAGTTGATGAAAAAAATGGTTTTTGAAAAAACAAAAGATGATTATGCTTACCAGCAATTACTGCTCAGTTTTTTCAACAGGTAAACTACACTTCATTTTTCATACGGAATGTTTTCCAGTCTACTCCTATCCTGAAGGTTTGATAAATACGACCCTTCTTTAATGTACCCCCATAGTGGTTTGTGGCAGAATGAAAAATTCCGGAAGGATAAGCTACCATGCGGTTAAACCGGTACCCTATCCTGTCTATTTCAATCCATTTACTGCGGTCCTGGCTTTCATATTCCAGTTGATTTTTGAGATCCCGGAATTTGATTTTTAACCTGCGTGCTGCTTTTGGGGTAACCGGATCGATAAGGCTAGTTTGTTTATGCATCCACAAAGATGTTCCACAATCCAGGGGTATGCCTGGGGTAAGATAAATGACAACCGTTATATCATTATAGGGTTCGTCAGAATGAACCCCTGGCAACTCCTTTTTTTTGCCCTTTGACAGCCCCTGGTAAAAAACACCGTTTTCTTCCAGCGGGTCTGTATCCCAACGGGTAATTTTTATGCCCAGCAATTTTTCCAGTTTGGCCTTTATCCCTTTTTCATGATATACCGTTGTACTCCGGAAACCCGTTACATGTTCAGGTTCATAAAAACTGGCTTGCAATGCCGTTTTATATACTTCCTCCGGGTGATTATAAAAATTGTCTTTAACAATTAGAAAACGTGGGTATAATAATTTGTCCATTTAGTATTAATTGAGCATTTACATTGTATAATTTTCACAAACTCAATTGTAGTTTTTATTCATGAAAACAATGCAATTTAGCCCAAAACAGTTTTTAAAATAATGATCTTTGTCAGCTTTACTTTCTGATTACAGCGCAGATATGCCGCCCCATTATGTGGGTTGCTGTACTTGCCTACCGTCCTGCATATCTGAACAAGTTGACGGAGAGCAACATCGGCGAAAATCTTATTATTAAAAAGAAACCCATTTTAAACAAACGGGATTTCCTACGGTGATTCTATTTCCGGTATCTGTAAGTAATCCTGTTTCCTTATCAATTTTAAAGATCACAATATTATCACTGTTTTGATTGGCTACCAGCAGGAAATTGCCAGTTGGATCGAAATTAAAATTGCGGGGCGTTTTTCCAAGTGTTGGTTGATGACCGACAGGTATCAGCATTCCATTTTTTGGGTTGATCTTAAATATGGCAATTGTATTTGATGATGCCCTGTTGGAGGCATACAGAAATTTACCATCAGGCGAAACATGTATATCTGCCGTGGAAGCATTACCGGAATCACCTGCAGGCATACAACTTATACGCTGCATCTTTTTTAGCTTACCCTTCTTATATTTAAATGCCACAACTGTTCCACTCAATTCTTCTGCGAGGTAGCCATATTCAGCAGATGGGTGAAAACAAAAATGCCTTGGCCCTGCCCCGGCAATTGATTGAGCAAAAGGTTGCCTGGCAGGTTTAAGCTTTCCGGTTGCAGGATCAAAAGCATAGATCATTATTTTATCAATGCCAAGATCCGGTACTAAAAGAAACCGGTTATCTGCCGAAAATAAAGTACAATGTACATGTGGAGATTGCTGCCTTGCTGCGTTTGGGCCCCACCCTTTATGCTGGATTGTAGTAACAGCAGCGCCCAGGACTCCATTGGCAAGTACAGGAAATACTGCCAGGCTTCCGCTACTATAGTTTCCCACTACAACCCATGCACCCGTTTTATCTACTTCCACATAACAGGGATGATCTCCACCAGAAGGCTGTTCGTTTATATAAGTAAGTGTACCGTTTTCTTTATCAAAAGAAAATGCTGATAACGG
>JBBSJI010000017.1:0-48561 GCA_038257425.1 Chitinophagales bacterium | reverse complement strand
GATCATATTACTTGTTTCATGGAAACTACCTCAACATCCAACCGTACTTTTTAATGATCTTATTGAAATTAATTTAGGAAATGATGAAGAAGGTTATGGTGAAGTACAGCCATTAATTAAAGGAGAGAAATCTCCTTCATCCGAGTCTGCGCCGCAACAACAGGCAGCAGCTCCTAACCAACCTGCAGAAGAAATTAAAACCGATGATGCATCAGACCACGAATCAGCACCGGTTACAAAACCTGTAAAAACAACTCCCAAGGTTGTACCTATACCTGTTCTAACAGCGCCTCCTGCACCAAAACCACAAAAGCCTAAAATTGCAGGTTATGATGGTCCAAAGGGTGGCACAGGTAATGGCGCTACAGAAGATAATGGCTACAAATACCAGGGCAATAAACCCGGTGGTACCGGCGATGCCGGAAGTCCAAGTGGTAAACCTGATAGTTATGGAAACTCACCCGGTGGAAGAACAGGCGGGGGTGCGAACGTTACTAAGGGGGATAGATTCATTGTAAATAATTATTTTTTCATGGGCGACCTGCCGAAGGCCACCATTTTTGCAAAGATCAAAGTTTCATCTTCCGGGCGCGGTACATTTATAGGTTTTGATAAGGGGTCGACTAGCATCGATTCACGATATGCAAACGCAATCCGCAATAACTACCTGCCTAATATGGTTTTTAACAAAGATGACAAAGAATCTGAAGTAACTCTTCGATTTAATTTCAGAGTACAGTAAAATTTCACGCAAAGCCGTAAAGGAGCAAAGTTTAAATTAAGTGTGTCCTTTGCGGCTTTTGCAACTTTGCATCTATGTGCATCAATTCTCTTTTTCCAATACTATTTTTCTTTACCTACTTTTGCCTTTTACATCGAATATTAAATGACTTACCAGGAAACAATAGATTACCTCTATGCACAACTCCCCATGTACAGCCGCATTGGTGCTGCAGCATATAAGGAAGACCTGCACAATACCATTGCTCTGTGCAATGCAATAGATAATCCTCAAACAAAATTCAGGAGCATCCATATTGCAGGTACCAATGGCAAAGGCAGCACCAGCCATATGCTGGCCGCAATTTTGCAACAGGCAGGTTATAAAACAGGTTTGTATACTTCACCACATTTAAAAGACTTTAGAGAGCGCATAAAGATCAATGGTGAAATGATAAGCCAGGAATTTGTTGTTGATTTTGTAGAAAGAACAAAAACGATATCGGAACAGGTTCAACCTTCATTTTTTGAACTTACCGTGGCTATGGCCTTTGATTATTTTGAAAAAGAAAAAATTGATATAGCTGTTGTTGAAACTGGTCTTGGCGGAAGGTTAGACAGTACCAATATCATTACCCCCATCCTGTCTATCATTACAAATATTGGTTACGACCATATGGATATACTGGGTGATACACTTGAAAAAATTGCTGCGGAAAAGGCTGGGATCATTAAACCAAAGGTGCCTGTGGTAATTGGTGAATATATACCGGAAACTAAAAACATATTTCTTAATAAAGCAAAAGAATTGAATGCACCAATGCATTTTGCACAGGACCAGTATACAGTTTCCAATATCAACTACAGCAACATTCTGCTTAATTGTGATGTAACGAGTACCCTACAAAAAATCACAGAAACATTTGAGCTGGATTTAAATGGCCTGTATCAAACCAAAAATATATGTACCGTACTTTGTGCCGAAGGTATCTTAATGCAGCAGGGCTTTCATATAAATAACGAAGATGAAAAGGAAGCTTTAAGAAATGTAAAAAAGATCACAGGCCTTTATGGCAGGTGGGATGTTATCAGCAACAACCCAGCCATTATACTTGATGTGGCGCATAATGAAGATGGAATTAAACAATTGCTGCACCAGCTGTCTGTCGTCAGTCGTCAGTCGTCTAATTTACATTTCGTAATTGGAATGGTTAAAGATAAAGATGTTACAAAAGTAATGTCCATCTTACCCAAAGATGCACATTACTATTTCAGCAATGCACATATAGAACGTGCAATGCGGCATGATGATCTGAAAGCAAGAGCAGGATCATTTGAACTGTCTGGTGAAAATTTTGATGATGTGAATGCAGCAATAAATAGTGCTAAAAATAATGCCGGCCCAAATGATATAATAATTGTTTGTGGAAGTGTATTCTTAATTGCTGAAGTGGATACCAATTTATTTAAGACTACCTAACTTACTAAACCCATAGAACAAACAGGTGGCATGCAAAGCCTGTTTGATCTCATTGTTCATCAACATGGTTCTTACATTCTCCAGGGGGTAAAGCTGTATTTCAATTTCTTCATTGTGATCCAGTAGCTGAGTTGCTGTTTTTACACCTCCTGTTGCTAAATAAAGCCCGGTGAAATTATTAAGTACCCCGGGATTGCCTGCAACATTTGCCAGGTATTGTATTTCAGTAAAGCTGTAACCGGTTTCCTCCAGCAGCTCTCTTGCTATTGACTTTTCCCCTGTCTCATTTTCATCAATAAATCCCCCGGGTAATTCCAGTATAGATTCTGCAATAGGATGCCTGTATTGTTTTACAAGAATTACTTCGCCAGCTTCTGTTATAGCCATGGCACAAACAGAGGAAGGCATTTCAACTACAAAATACGGATCAACGATCTGCCCATCGGGCATTTCACAAACATCTTTACGGGCAGTAAAATAAAGGTGCTTATTCAGGTATTCAGATGAAAGTGTTTTCCAGTTCATTTCTTGGTTAATTGGTTAAATAGTTAATCCGTTTATCCGTATTAACCAATTAACGGATTAACGTATTAACTAAGCTTACCACCCCATCCTCTCTCTTACCGAAGTTATATGTGCTGTATGGTGCCTGCTATGCCAGGCATACATGCCCAGTAAGAACCAAAGGGTCATTTCTTTTTTATGCTCGGGATGAAAAACCGTTCTATCCCAACCTGCAGCAGTAATACTTTTCAAAACCTCGTTCCACCGGGTATGCAAGGCATGCAGCAGGGTTAAAGAAATATTTATAGGAAGGTTTTTGGTATCATCCATTAAAGCCCATGCAGCTTCGTCGTATGGTTTGATGCTCGGGTTATCTTCTGTAAGCGCAAGCTTAAAGCGAATGTAGGCATTCATATGGCTATCGGCCACATGATGCACAACCTGCTTCACTGTCCAGCCGCCATCGCGGTATGGTGTATTCAATTGGGCTTCATCAAGGTTTAATATGGCATTCTCCAGGTGTTGGGGCAGGTTCTTAATATCAATCAGCCATTCTCCTAAAAGTTTTACGGAGAATGGCTGAGCAATATATTTACCTATCGGGTATTTTAGATCTTCATTCATTATTGTCCTGCTGGTTTAGCTACCGCTGGTCTTATATCTTCCAGCAACATTTCAAATTTCAAAGTTGAATGTGGAGGAATTGCAGCACCATTACCCGCACCTGCGTAAGCAAGTTCACTGGGTACATACACTTTCCAATGATCGCCTTTGCGCATTAACTGCAATATCTCGATCCAGCCTTTTATTACACCCATAACAGGAAATACAGCAGGTTGCCCGCTTTTAAAACTGTCTTCAATATCTTCTCCATCAAACACGGCAACCTTATAATGAACCACAACCGTATCTACAGATTTTGCTGTGGGTGAATTAGCGTCGCCGTTTTTAATGACCTCGTATTGCAAACCACTTGGTAAAGTGATCACTTCTTTGCGCTTTTTATTGGCCTCCAAAAAAGCTATCCCTTTACTTTTAACGGCCTGGCTTTTTTCAGCAGCAAAAATATCAAGCTGTCTTTGCATGGAAGCATTTATCTCTTCAGGGGTTAGTTTTGCAGCGTTCTTTTTAAACACATCTTCAACCCCCTTGTTCATCATTGCCGTATTCAGGTTAGTTATGCCCTGCGCCTGCATATTGGTGGCCACATTAAAACCCGCAGCATAACTGAAGCTGTCGAGGAGGTTTTTAAACTTTGGAGCAGCAGGATTAACAGTTTTTTTTGCAGGAGTTTTCGCTACCGGTTTGGCATTTTTCTGAGCTGTTGCAGTTAATGTTACTGTTAATAATACAATAGAACCGAGTAATACTTTTTTCATCATCGTTTTATTTTTTGTAAAAAATTGTCCCGATAGCTATCGGGATGCAAATAAACGGATTTTTAATCATCCCGCATTTCCTTACCTGTTAAATGTATGAAAACATCCTCCAGGTTGGCCGCTTTTACCTGTTTGGGCCGCTCAAAACCCGTGCTTACCAGGTCATCTATCATTTTATCAGGGCTATCTAAAGAGATGATCTTTCCTTCATCCATAATGGCAATGCGGTCGCACAATTGCTCGGCCTCATCCATATAATGAGTAGTGATAATCACGGTAGTGCCCTGGGCCTGTATATTTTTTATCAGATCCCACAAATTCCTCCTGGCCTGCGGATCAAGCCCTGTTGTAGGTTCATCCAGGAAAATTATCTTAGGCTTATTTATTAATGTGGTAGCAATGGAAAACCGTTGCTTTTGTCCCCCGCTCAATTCTTTATATTTTGCGTTCGATTTATCCTTATCAAGCAATTTGCGTTTTTCCTCTTTATCCAGTTGAGGATCTTTTAAACGTTCCCTGTCTTCCTTAGAAATGGTGAGGTTTACCAGGCGTAACATCCCGTACGGATCTACATATGTATTGTATAGGCCGCAAAAAAGTTCAATCAGTTCTGTAAGCTTCAATCCGGGGTAATATCCCGAGGTTTGCAATTGTACACCGATTATTTTTTTAATACGGTCAGCCTCTTTGTCCAGGTTAAGCCCATCAATAAAAACTTCACCGCTTGTTTTTTGGCGAAGTGTTTCCATGATCTCCAGCGTAGTTGATTTACCTGCTCCATTAGGCCCTAATAATCCAAAAATTTCACCTTCGTATACATCAAAGGAAATTCCTTTTACGGCATTGAAACTGCCGTAATTCTTTACCAGATTCTTAACTGATATGATCGTTTTCATACTACTTTATTGTTTTTTCTCCTGCAATATATCCATCCAGTTCTTCCATCATAGTTTTGCTGCCAATAAAAAAAGGTGTGCGCTCATGCAATTCAGTTGGCTGAATATCCAATATCCTGATCTTACCATTTGTTGCAAGCCCTCCTGCTTTTTCAACAATAAAAGCAAAGGGATTACACTCATACAGTAATCTTAATTTTCCTTTTGGTCTATCGGTTGTACCGGGATACATAAAAATTCCACCCTTAATTAAGTTGCGATGTACATCCGATACCATACTGCCGATGTACCGCTGTGTATAAGGTCCCCCGGTAGTTTTATCTTTTTTCTGGCAAGCGGTTATATATTGTTTTACAGGTTCTTCATACTTGAAAAAATTACCATGATTTACAGAATACATCTTACCCGATTCAGGGCAGGTAATATCCGGGTGACTTAAAGAATACTCGCCTATAGATTGATCTAAAGTAAAACCATTAACACCCCTGCGTGTAGCATACACAAACATGGTTGATGAACCATAGATAACATAACCGGCGGCAACCTGCTTATTTCCCTGCTGTAAAAAATCTTCTTTGGTAGCTGGTTTACCCAGTTCACTCACCCGGCGAAAAATACTGAAGATGGTACCAATAGAAACATTCACATCTATATTACTGCTGCCATCAAGCGGATCAAAAAGGCAAACATATTTGCTCTTATTACTTACGGGGTCATCAAACACCACGATATCATCCATTTCTTCGCTGCCAATACCTGCACAACTTATCCCATGCTGTAATACGCCCATGAACTGGTTATTGGCATATACATCCAGTTTTTTCACTTCTTCACCCTGTACATTAATACTTCCTTCATCGCCTAAGATATCAACAAGGCCGGCTTTATTCACTTCCACATTAACCCTTTTGGCTGCCAGGCCCAGGTCTCGTAACAGGCCCGCCAGTTCGCCGGTGGCATGTGGAAAATCCCTCATCTGCTGAATGGTAAATTCATCCAATGTCTGAATCTTTCTGTTAATATTCATAAACAATATTTGATTAAGTAATAATTAATTTATTGGGTAAGATTAACGATTTTTGCCATCCGGTTAACCGGGCTAAATTAACCCAATTTAATCAATCAACCCACAACGAATGAAGGTTTTTAAGTTTGGAGGTGCCAGTATCAATACTGCTGAAAGAATAAAAAATACCGGCGATATAATAGAATCATTTAAGGGAGAAAAATTACTCATCATCATCTCTGCCATGGGCAAAACCACCAATGCACTTGAAAAAGTGGTGGATGCTTTTTTTGAAGGCAAAAAAGAAGAAGCATTGCAGTTGTTTGATCTGATTAAGCAATCGCATTTAAACCTGCTCAAATATTTAATCACCATAAACTGGCAGCAGGCCGAAGAGCAGTTAAAGGATTTTTTTACCGAAGCAGAATGGCTGCTGCATGATAAGCCGGTAAAAGGATACGATTATTATTACGACCAGGTGGTATGCTGTGGAGAATTGCTGAGTACATCATTAATGAGTATTTACCTTAATGAAAGAGGCATAAAAAACAAATGGGTTGATGTAAGGGATATTGTACGTACCGATGATAATTTCAGGGATGCATACATAAACTGGAATTATACAGAGCAAAAAGTTCAAACAGATATTGAACCCTTATTTGATGAATTTGACATCGTAATTACACAGGGATTTATTGGGGCTACCGATGAAAATGAAAGTACCACATTGGGAAGAGAGGGAAGTGATTTTAGTGCAGCAATATTTGCCAATATCATGAATGCCGAAAGCCAAACAATATGGAAAGATGTGGAAGCTGTGATGAATGCTGATCCTAAAGAATTTGCCGATGCAATAAATATCCCTGCATTAAGTTATCGTGAAGTGGTGGAAATGGCCTACTATGGTGCACAGGTTATACATCCAAAAACAATCAAGCCACTGGAAAACAAAAACATTCCTTTATATGTACGTTCTTTTTTAGATCCTGAATTACCAGGCACTGTTATCAGCAAAAATCCTGTACATAACCTGCCTCCGGTAATTGTTTTAAAAAAGAACCAGGTGTTGATGGAGTTAAGTTCAAAAGATTTTTCATTTGTGGAGGAGAAGCCTCTGGGCCAGTTGCATGAAATGTTTGATGCGATAAAGATAAGGCCAAACCTATCTCAGAACGGGGCAATAGGTTTATTATGCTGCCTTGATGATAAGCCGGAGAAGATTGAAAAACTGGCGCTGGCGGCGTCTGACATTTTTAATGTGCAGATCCAGAAAGATCTTACCCTGTTAACCATCAGGCATTATACCGAAGAAAAGATAAATGAATTAACGAAGGGAAAAACAATTGTACTCCAACAAAAAACGCCGGAAACGATACAGGTATTAATGCGCTAATTAATTACGTAATCTCCTTTTTTATCGATCATGATAATGGGCAGCTTCCTGTTAACTTCAAAATAATCAAAAACCGCTTTAAGGTTCAGCGTAAATTTATGTACGCCCTGTTTTGATTTAACAGTTTGGGTAAGATAGCCAAGGGATTTCTTTACATCATATTTTACAGGAAAAATATGTACGGGAATAAAATCCTGGCCGCTTGCTTTTGCATGTGATGCAATTACATAAACTTCCTCCATGGGCATATCCTGTATGGCAATACAGCCTGTGGAAACACAATTACCATGAATATATATTTCTCCACCGGGATGAACAATATCACTTAGTATCCTATCAGAAGTATTGGGATAATTTATTCCGAGAGATAAATGGTAGTTACTGTTGGGATTAAACTCATTGATATAATAGAAACCTTCGGGCACCTGATTATCACCTTCTGACCGCTTAGGCCCGATAGTACCACTCTGCATACAAACTTTATAAGTTTTGAACAAGATAAAGCTATCCTCAACATTGGCTTTAACCCACAATTCCAGTAAGCGGTCGTATTTAAAAGAACGGATATAAAGTGATTGAGGTGGCCAGGCTAAGTTTTTAGCTTCAAATTGTTTTTTTAAGGAATCTTCAAGATTATTAAAAGCAGTAGCTGCAGTGGAGTTTGTTTTTTGCTTTTCTACAAATGAAGGCTGGGCATAAATTCCTGAAGTTGCAACAAACAACAAAATAATTAAGCTATGAAAATAGAGTTGTAAGCGTTTCATTAAACTACGAATGATTAAAATTAATTACCGTAAAATTATAAATTTTATTGAACTTCACCATTGTAAAATCAACGTAGAACTGTTAAAATACTTTCTGCTACAAATTGCCCCTTGCATCCTGTTCTCTTTCCAAAGCTTCAAATAATGCTTTAAAATTACCCTTACCAAAACTTTGTGCCCCCTTGCGCTGGATAATCTCAAAAAATAATGTTGGCCTGTCCTCTAAGGGTTTACTGAATATCTGTAGTAAATAACCTTCTTCATCCCTGTCAATTAAGATGCCGAGTTTTTGTAATGGTTCAATATCCTCATCAATCTTGCCCACACGGTCTAAAACTGTTGCATAATAACTGTCTGGTATATTTAAAAATTCAATACCTCTTTTTTGCAATTCAGTCACTGTTTTTACAATATCAGCTGTTGCAATCGCAACATGCTGTACGCCCTCTCCATTATAAAAATCGAGGTACTCTTCCACCTGGCTTTTTTTCTTTCCTTCTGCCGGTTCATTGATCGGGAATTTTACAAAACCATTCCCGTTACTCATCACCTTACTCATCAATGCTGAATATTCTGTAGATATATCTTTATCATCAAAACTCAGAATATTTCTAAACCCCATTACATTTTCATAAAAACTAACCCAGGGATTCATCTGGTTCCAGCCTACATTGCCTACACAATGATCTACATACAACAATCCTGTTTCAGCAGGATTATAATTTGATTTCCATTCCCTGAAGCCAGGCATGAATGGTCCATTATAATTTTTTCTTTCCACAAAAAGATGAACAGTTTCTCCATAAGTATGAATACCGCTTAAAACAACTTCGCCATCATCATCTTTTAAAACGGTGGTCTCTAAATAGGATTTTGCGCCACGTTTGGTTGTTTCTTCAAAAGCTTTTGCAGCATCTTCAACTTTTAGCGCAAGTACTTTTACCCCATCGCCGTGTTTATAAATATGATCAGCAATGGGATTATCTGTACGCAATGGGGTTGTTAAAACAAAAGTGAGTTTGTTCTGCCTGATCACATAACTTACTTTATCCTTCATACCTGTTTCGGGACCTGCATAGGCCAGTGACTGAAAACCAAATGCCGTTTTATAAAAATGGGCAGCCTGTTTGGCATTGCCTACATAAAATTCTACATAATCAGTTCCCTGTAAAGGAAGAAAATCAGTAGTACTGTTATTTGTAACTGAAGATTGTAGGGTGTTCGTTTCCATTGTAATTAATTTGAAGTAAAGAAATAATATTAGCTGTTCAAATTAACCTGCCGAATCCATAGCAAGCGTCAACATCAGCAAAGAGTAGTTGTTGCGCTTATCAGAAAAGAGTTTATGTGGATAATCGGGTTGCATACTTAAATCAAAGATAACAAAGATTTGAGCTAGTTCCGCATAGTCCTGAGCGAAGTCGAAGGATATTTTTTGTCAGTACTGAGCGAAGTCGAGTGCTGAGCGGAGTCGAGTGCTGAGCGGAGTCGAAGCACGGATTGCTCTAAAAGTGCTAACAATGAATTATTTTGCACTATGCTTTACAATACCCAACAGGAAGCGTATTATGTTTACATCATTTTATGCAGTGATGGTTCATATTACACAGGACTTACTGATGACTTAGTTAGAAGATTCCAGGAACACATAGATGGTTATTACGAAACTTGTTACACTTTTAAGAGAAGGCCATTAACATTAAAATATTATGAAACTATTCCTTTTTTAAAAGATGCTGTTGAAAGAGAACGGCAGATAAAAGGATGGAGTAAAGAAAAGAAACTGGCTTTAATAGATGGGAATTTCCATAAGCTTCAATTACTTTCGCAATGCAATAATTTATCTCATTATAAATATAAAGATTTGGAAAAGGGTCTCGACTTCGCTCGACCTGCAAAAAACCCTTCGACTACGCTCAGGGTTGGTATACTTGGAGGCGGCCAGTTAGGCCGTATGTTATTACAGGCAGCTGCCAACTACCCCGTTGAAACTTTTGTAATGGAAAGTGATGCCCATTGTCCTTCTGCCCATCTTTGTCATCATTTTACAAAAGGCGATATCAGCAACTTTGATGATGTTTATAATTTTGGTAAAGGGCTTGATGCCTTGACAATTGAGATAGAGGCTGTAAATGAAGAGGCACTTGAAAAACTGGAAAGTGAAGGCGTAAAGATCTATCCAAAACCATCAGCATTAAAAATCATCAAAAATAAAATACTGCAAAAGCAATTTTACAAGGATAATGAAATACCTACCAGCGAGTTTATCATCACACAAAACAAATCAGACTTAACCCAACATATTAATTTTTTACCGGCAGCACACAAAATTGCACTAGGTGGATATGATGGCCGTGGAGTAGAATTGTTGAAAACAAAAGATGATTTGGCAAGAGGATTTGATGCACCGGCTGTTTTGGAAAAACTGGTTTCCATTAAAAAAGAAATTGCCGTAATTATTGCTGTTGCTGATAATGGCGATAATGCCCTGTACCCTTCTGTTGATATGGTTTTTGATAACCGCCTGAATGTACTGGAATACCAGATAAGCCCTGCTGATCTCCCTGATAAAGTTTTATGGAAAGTAGAAGCCGTAGCGCTGAAAGTGGTTAAAGATTTAAAAAGCCCCGGCATTTTTGCAGTTGAATTATTTGTTGATATTGATGATAATGTTTTTGTGAATGAAACCGCCCCCAGGGTACACAACAGCGGGCATCATACCATTGAAGCTAACTACAGCTCGCAATTTGATATGCTTTGGCGGATAATGCTGGGTTATCCATTGGGAAGTACCGAACATATTTTACCGGCAGCCATTGTTAACCTGTTAGGTGCCGAAGGATATACCGGTGAAGCGGTTTATGAAGGATTAAAAGAGATATTAGAAATTGAAAATGTGTTTGTTCATATTTATGGAAAAAAGGAAACAAGGCCAGGCAGAAAGATGGGGCATATTACTATCCTGAGTAAAGAAAAACAAGAACTGATACACCAGGCTAACCGAATAAAACAAACGGTTAAAGTAAAAGCCATTAACTAATACTTACCAGTTATATAAAAAAATATTTAAGCTACCCATTATGGCTTAAATTTATCCCCTAAATAAAACTAATAACAGGTGAAAGGAGTTTTTTGTAATTATTATTTATTTTTCAATGTTTCAGTTATTGTTATTCTGCTGTCTTCATGCGGTGGTTCTGATAAGAAAACAGATACCCAAACTGTCATAAAATCTCCAATTCAAAAAGTAGAGGGCTATATTGTTAAGACCATGCTGGTAAGTGATAAGGCTGAACTTCCGGGTTCAATCATCGCCAACGAAACTACAGAGATACATCCCGAAATTTCGGGCAGGTTAGTTTACCTGAATATTAATGAAGGCAAAACGGTTGGCAGAGGAGCATTACTGGCAAAAATTTTTGATGGCGACCTGCAGGCTCAGTTAAAAAAACTAAGGGTACAATTGGCAGTTGCCGAACAAACAGTGAGCCGCATGGGAGAATTGTTAAAAATACAGGGAGTGAGCCAGCAGGAATATGACCTGAGTGGCCTGCAGGTAAATACCATCAGGGCCGATATGGAAATTGTAAGAACCAATATAAGCCGTACCGAAATAAGAGCGCCTTACAGCGGAACATTGGGTCTAAAAAATATCAGTTCGGGTGCATACATCACACC
Source organism: Chitinophagales bacterium (assembly GCA_038257425.1). Classification (GTDB taxonomy): domain Bacteria; phylum Bacteroidota; class Bacteroidia; order Chitinophagales; family Chitinophagaceae; genus Ferruginibacter. The sequence continues at coordinate 36,741 of JBBSJI010000017.1, read as the reverse complement.
ACAAACAACTATTACAACCATCAGGCAAAACAGCCAGTTGAAATTAGATTTTGTGTTGCCCGAAAAATTTACAGGAAGTTTGAAGACCGGGCAACTGGTTGATTTTACTGTGGAAGGAAATCCAAAAAAATATACCGCAAAGATCATTGCAGCAGAATCGGGACTGGCCGAAAATACCCGGAGCCAAAACATACGGGCATTAGTTACCAACAACGATGGAAAATTATTACCGGGTGTGTTTGCAAAAGTGGCTACCGATTTTAATGCCGATCCCAATGGGTTAATGGTGCCCACACAGGCCATACTGCCACAGGCACGTGGTAAAAAAGTAATCGTTTACCAAAGCGGTATTGCCGTATTTACAGATGTGATAACCGGGATAAGGGATTCATCTTTTATACAAATTACTAGCGGGTTAAAAGTTGGCGATACCATCATAACAACAGGTTTAATGAGCCTTAAGCCCGATGCTAAAGTTGAGATCAATAAAATAAAATAAATCAATAAAGTTCACACTGCAGTATGAACATTTCAGAATTCAGTTTACGAAGACCCATCTTTGCCATTGTGCTCAACATCCTTATTTTGGTGTTTGGCGGAATCGGCTACTATTTTCTGGGCGTACGTGATTACCCGGCGCTCGACCCTCCCAATATAAGTGTACGTACTTCCTACCCCGGCGCAAATGCCGAAATTATTGAAACACAAATTACCGAACCACTTGAAAAAGCCATCAATGGTATTGCAGGTATTAAAAACATCTCTTCTCAAAGTTCGCAGGGCAGCAGCAATATTACCGTAGAGTTTGTTTTGGGCTCCGACCTTGAAGCAGCGGCCAATGATGTTCGTGATAAGGTATCACAGGCTGCCCGTTCTCTGCCAACCGATCTGGATGCACCACCTGTTGTATCAAAAGCCGATGCCAGTAACGATCCCGTTATCATCATGCTGCTGCAAAGCAATATCCGCAACTCACTACAGATAACAGAATTTGCCAACAATAATTTAGTTGAACGTTTACAAACCGTACCCGGTGTAAGTAATGTATTGGTATGGGGTGAGAAAAAATATGCCATGCGTATCTGGTTCTCACCTGCAAAACTCAGTTCCTTTTCCCTCACCCCTTCTGATGTACAAACTGCATTACTGAAACAAAATGTAGAACTTCCTTCGGGAAAAATATCGGGCAACGCCACCGAACTTTCAATCCGCACATTTGGTAAACTAAATACCGAGGAAGAATTTAATAACCTGATTGTAAAAAATATTAATGGCAGCGATATTCTTTTAAAAGATGTTGGCGAAGCAGTACTGGGTCCCGAAAATGAAGAAAGTGTTTTAAAAGAAAGCGGCATTCCTATGATTGCTATCGCCATCATTCCGCAACCCGGTACAAACTATATTGCCATATCTGATGAAATAAGAAAACGTTTTGAACAGATAAAAAAAGATTTGCCGGTCGATATCCGGTTGGAAATTTCTACTGACCAGACAGATTATATCCGCAAGTCCATCAGCGAAGTTGTTGAAACTTTAATGATCGCATTTTGCCTGGTGGTACTCATTATTTACTTGTTCTTTAGGGAATGGCTGATTGCCATCCGTCCGTTAATTGATATTCCGGTTTCATTGATCGGTGCTTTCTTTATCATGTACATTTCTGGCTTTACCATAAATGTGCTTACGCTGCTTGCCATTGTACTGGCTACGGGACTTGTGGTTGATGACGGTATTGTGGTAACCGAAAATATTTATAAAAAAATTGAGGGTGGTATGCCCAAGTGGCAGGCTGCCAAAGAAGGTTCTAAGGAAATCTATTTTGCAGTTATCGCCACTTCCATCACATTGGCTGTAGTGTTTTTACCCATCATTTTTTTACAGGGATTTGTAGGCCGGCTTTTTCGTGAATTTGGTATTGTGGTAGCGGGGGCCGTTTTAATATCAGCATTTGTATCTCTAACATTAACACCGGTTCTCAATGTATTTCTGGCAGGGAAGTCACATAAACATTCCCGGTTTTATACAGTTACGGAGCCTTTTTTCCGTAACCTTGAAAATGGTTACCGCCGGGCATTAAATGGTTTTATGAAATGGCGCTGGATGGCCTTTGTTATCATCGTTGCTTGTTTCTCCATCATCTATTTTGTGGGCAGCAACTTACAGAGTGAGCTGGCGCCTATGGAAGATAAAAGTGCATTCCGTTTATCGGTAACGGCACCCGAGGGTACGGCTTACGATGCTATGGATAAATTCATGGATAAACTTTCTTCTTTTTTAATAGATTCCATTCCTGAAAAAAGATATATGGTTAGTATGACGGCACCGGGTTTTACCGGTTCAGGTTCATCCAACTCAGGCTTTGTAAGGGTAGTATTAGTCAACCCGTCCGAACGTAAACGCAGCCAGCAGGATGTAGTGAACTGGGTAAATAAAAACCTCAGCCGTTTTAGCGAAGGCAGGGCATTTGCCATACAGGAACAAACCATTTCGGTAAACCGTCGTGGCGGCCAGCCTGTGCAGTTTGTTTTACAAAATGTAAACTCCGAAAAAATAAAAAAAATATTACCCCAGTTTTTGGAAGAAACTAATAAGAACCCGATTTTACAGGGCATAGATGTGGATCTTAAATTCAATAAACCCGAACTAAGGGTTAATATAGACAGGATGAAGGCAAGCGCCCTGGGTGTAAGCATTGATGACATTTCGCAAACACTTCAGTTATCTATGAGCAACAGACGTATGGGTTATTTTACCCGTCAGGGAAAACAATACCAGGTATTGGGACAGGTAGAGAGATCTGACCGTGATGATCCATCCGACCTAAAAAGTATTTATGTTCGTAATAACCGTGGCGAAGCCATTGCTTTGGAAAACTTAGTTACCCTTACGGAAGAAGTGACACCTCCAACAATCTATCATTTTAACAGGTATAAATCGGCAACCATTTCGTCGGGGCTGGCACCGGGCAAAACAGTTGCTGATGGTATAAATGCCATGGAGGAAATTTCAAAAAAATTGCTGGATGAAACATTCACTACATCGCTCAGTGGTTCATCAAGGGATTTTGCGGAGAGCTCCGGCAATACAGCTTTTGCATTTATACTTGCACTGGTGCTCATCTTTTTGGTACTGGCAGCACAGTTCGAAAGTTTTATAGATCCTTTCACCATCATGGTTACGGTGCCACTCGCCATTGCGGGGGCTGTACTTTCATTATGGTTGTTTAATCAAACACTGAATATTTTTTCGCAGATCGGTATGATCATGCTGATTGGCCTGGTAACCAAGAACGGAATTTTAATTGTGGAATTTGCCAACAAAAAACAATTGGCCGGCAATAAAAAAGTACCGGCAGTAATTGAAGCATCAGTAGCAAGGTTCCGTCCAATAATCATGACGAGCCTTGCCATGAGCCTTGGTGCATTGCCTTTGGCGCTGTCGCTTGGCGATGCATCTACCAGCCGCATTCCTTTAGGTATTGTAATTGTGGGTGGCGTATTATTTTCGTTGGTACTTACCCTCTTTGTAATACCGGCGGTGTATTCATATCTTTCAACAAAGAAAAAGAAAAATGCACTGGAAGAAATGGATGAAGTAACGACCTTAAAAAATGATTTATAAATGTCCTTGTCATTGAGCTGTCAGCCTGAACTTGTCGAAGGCGGTTACATATTAATAAAGACCCTTTACTTAAAAACCCGCCTTCGACAAGCTCAAGGCTGACATAAAAATTATTTAAGAACTTAAATTTAAAAATTATAATTCTGTAAAAAAATTGAATGAAGAATTGTTATAAAATAATTTACCTGTTTTTTTTCACACTCCTTTTTAATCAACTCGTATATGCTCAAAACATATTAACGGTTGAACAGGCTATTACAGCCACCATTGAAAATAATTACGACATACAATTGTTGCGTAACGATTCTATTTCCTATGCATTGGATAATAAGTATGCCCGAGCTGCTTTTTTACCCAGGCTGAATGCTACAACCGGCCTGCTGTATAATAACAACAATCAAAAACAGCAATTTGCTGATGGCACCAAAAGAGAAAGTTCCGGCATACGTTCCAGGAATATTTCCGGATCGGTACAATTGAACTGGACCTTGTTTGATGGATTTAAAATGTTTGCAACAAGAGATAAACTTGCAGAGTTTGTACGGCTTGGCGAACTGAATATAAAAAACCAGTTGGTTACTTCGGTTGCAGCTACTATCACAAATTATTACAATATAGTACGGCAAAAGCAACAGCTTAAAGCCATTGAAGAGCAAATGGGGATTAATGATGAACGTGTAAAAGTTGCAGAGAAAAAATTGAGCGTGGGTCTTGGTGCCAAGCCCGAGTTGCTTCAGGGCAAGGTTGACCTGAATGCACAAAAAGCTGCCAGGCTAAAGCAACAAACTTTAATTGATCAGTTGAAAGAACAGCTTAACCAGTTGATGAATGTAGAACTGAATACCCGCTACGAAGTTTCTGATACCATCCTCATTGATAATAACATTATACTGGGTGATATCTTAGGTTCTGTTGAAGTATCCAATCCTCAATTACTGGCAACAAAAAAGAATATTGATATCGGTAAACTTACTTTAAAAGAAAGACGTGCAGACTTATACCCTGTTGTAAGTTTCAACTCCGCCTACAATTATTCTAAAACAAATAATAACACGGTGATCAACCCGTTCACGCCGATTTTTAACCGCAACAATGGTTTCAATTATGGTATCGGTGTTACGGTCCCCATACTTAACGGCTTTAATGTACGGCGACAGATAAAGCAGGCCCAGCTTGACATTGACTGGCTGAACATCTCTTACCTGAATCAAAAGTCACAAATAGACCTGGGCATAACCAATGCCTTTAAAGATTATGAATTACAGAAGAAGACCCTGGCACTGGAAGAAGATAATATTCTCCTTGCCAAAGAAAATGTGTACATCGCCCTGGAAAGATTAAGGTTAGGCATATCTACTTCACTTGAATTAAGAGAAACACAAAAAAGCCTGGAACTTGCCTATGACAGATTGATCGCTGCCCGTTATAATACCAAGTTGGCTGAAACTGAGTTGCGGAGGTTGAAGGGGGATTTGGTAAAATAAAAACAGTTTGTGAAATAAGTTTGTTGTTTGTAGTTTGTGGTTGTTACCCTTTAAAGAAAACACCCTATGGCAACGATCACAAAATTTGAGGACCTCGAAATTTGGCAATTGTCAAGAGACTTATCTAAAGAAATATATTCCTTAACGTTTATTGAACCAATAAAAAGTGACTTTAGGTTAAAAGATCAGATGCGTGGAAGTTGTGGTTCAATTATGGATAATATTACTGAAGGGTTTGAAAGAGCTAGCAAACTGGAGTTTATTAATTCCCTAAGCTATTCAAAAGGTGAAGCCGGAGAATTAAAATCTCAGCTCTACCGGTGTTTAGATAATAAATATATCAGCCAGGAATATTTGATGAACTCTACAGCAAAGCTGATAAAATAACTAAAAAGATCACAGCATTTATTTCTTACCTTAACACTTCAAAAATAAAAGGACAAAAATTCAAAAATAGAGACTAATGTCAGAACAACCACAAACCAAAAACTACAAACCACAAACCCACGGCCCTCTTGTTGGTATAGTAATGGGCAGCGAAAGCGACCTTGATATCATGAAAGGTGCTGCAGAAATGCTCCGCCAGTTTGATGTAGAACCCGAGTTAACCATTGTATCGGCACACCGTACGCCTGAGCGCCTCCGGGAGTATGCAGCTAAAGCAAAAGAACGTGGCTTAAAAGTGATCATTGCTGGTGCAGGGGGCGCTGCTCATTTACCCGGCATGATCGCTGCAAATACGATCCTGCCTGTGATTGGGGTACCGGTTAAATCCAGCAACAGTATTGATGGCTGGGATTCGATGCTCTCCATTTTACAAATGCCTTATGGCGTTCCCGTTGCAACCGTTGCCCTCAATGGTGCAAAGAATGCCGGTATACTTGCTGCACAGATATTAGCCCTGCACGATACTTCCATTGCCGGTAAACTGGAAGCCTTTAAAGAATACCAGGATGATATTGTAATGGAAAGCGTGAAGAATGTAAAGAGCTTTGGATTCAGGAATGAGTTTGATTAGTCCAGAGCGGAGTCGAAGGAGGTATACTGCTAATTTCGAGCGAAGTCGAGAAATGGAATTAAAAAACAGCATAAGTTTTTCATGGCAAGACTGCTGCCAACAACTCCACCAGATAATCATTTCTCCGCTGTTTATGGTCGCCTGACCAACAACTTCACTCCAACAATCATTTTTTTAATCCCATCAAAAAAGGTAAATTTAGTTTACACATCTCCCACTATGCCTGCACAAAACAACAACAAATCCCGAAGGGATTTCTTAAAAAAATCAACAGCCATTGCTGCACTTTCTATTGCTTCTCCCATCCTGGTAAAAGCAGGAGAAAATGATGAAAGGATCGCAGCGCTATTTGAGAAGATCCCCCTTAAGCTGCAAGTAAATGGCGTGGCACATAGCTTATCAGTAGAGCCAAGGGTAACTTTACTTGATCTGCTGCGTGAACAACTCCACCTCATGGGCACCAAAAAAGGCTGCGACCATGGCCAATGTGGCGCATGTACGGTTCATGTAGATGGCAAGCGCATCAACTCCTGTTTATCACTGGCCGTAATGAATGAAGGAAAAAAGATCACCACAATTGAAGGCCTTGCCAATGGCGAAAAACTGCACCCCATGCAGGAAGCATTTATTAAGCATGATGGTTTTCAGTGCGGCTATTGTACATCCGGACAGATCATGTCGGCCGTGGCCTGTGTAAATGAAGGCCATGCAAACTCTGCAGATGAAATAAGAGAATATATGAGTGGCAATATTTGCCGCTGCGGTGCTTATCCCAATATTGTTGATGCCATTATGGAAGTAAAAAAAGGAGGGCAATCATTATGATAAACTTTGATTACATAAGAACCTCCACGGCCAAAGGGGCTGTTGATGCAAAAGCCAAAAATGCTGCAGCACAATTTATTGCAGGCGGCACCAACCTGGTTGACCTGATGAAGAAAGGCGTAACATCTCCTGAAAAATTGATTGATATAAACAGGTTGCCGTTAAAACAAATTGTGGGCGATGCAAAAGGAGTAATGATCGGTGCATTGGCATTGAACAGTGATGTGGCAGAACATGCTATCATCAAATCAAAATATCCATTGCTTGCACAGGCGTTGAATGCCGGTGCCTCTGCGCAATTAAGAAATATGGCAACCACGGGTGGTAATATGATGCAGCGTACACGTTGTACTTATTTCTACGATACTACAATGCCCTGTAATAAACGTGAACCCGGTAGCGGTTGCGGCGCATTGAAAGGCGTTAACCGGATGCATGCCGTGTTTGGTACTTCAGAAAAATGTATTGCAGTGCATCCAAGTGATATGTGTGTGGCACTGGCAGCATTGGATGCAACAGTACATATCAGCGGCGCAAAAGGCGACAGGAAATTATCATTCACTGATTTTCACCGCCTGCCCGGTGATACACCTGAGTTGGATAATAATTTACAAAAAGGCGAACTGATCACCGGCATTCATATCCCTGCAAATACATTCAATAAAAACCATTACCTCAAAATAAGAGACAGGGCATCTTATGCTTTTGCGCTTGTTTCAGTTGCTGTGGCTTTAGAAACAGCCGGCAACAATATTAAAAATGCAAAACTGGCCATGGGCGGTGTGGCCCATAAGCCATGGCGGTTAACAGCAGTAGAAAAATTCTTAATTAGTAAACCACTCAACAACGAAACATTTACCGCAGCAGCCAATATGGCTATGGAAGCTGCTGCTGGTTTTGGGCATAACGATTTCAAAATTAAAATGGGCAAAGCGGCTGTAAAAGAAGCTTTGCAGCAGGCGGCAATTTAAATTCAATAACAGTATTATCATTTATACCGATAACAATGAATAAAGATCTTCAAATAACCGAAACTTATTTTGCCGATGACCGTGTAGATGGCGTTGATAAAGTAACCGGCAAAGCAACATATTCGGCAGAGCATAAATTAAACAATATGGTTTATGCAGTTTTTGTCTGCAGCACCATCGCTAAAGGTTCTATTAAAAACATGCTGCTCTTCGATGCTAAAAATGCAGCGGGGGTTTTAGACATTATTTATTATGGCAATCTGCCTGCTGTGCCGGGTTTCAGGCCCTATGAAAAAGACCCGAACAAAAAAGGATATGAATGGAGGGGATTAAAGGTCTTTAACAGCAACCTGGTATATAGCAACGGACAGCCTATTGCTATGGTGATTGCAGATACATTAGAAAGAGCAGTGCATGCAGCATCGCTGGTTAAAGCAGAATATACAAAAGAGGAATTTGATACTGATTTTGAAAGCTCGAAAACAGATGAAAAGAAATTAAAAAAATCAAATGACTATAAACGTGGTGAGGCAAATGCATACAAGACCGGTGAAGTAAGTGTGGAAGCTGAATACATTGTTCCGATTGAAACCCATAACCCCATGGAATTGCATGCAACTATTGCAGTATGGGATGGCGATGATAAATTAACCGTGTATGATAAATCGCAGGGGCCAAAAGGTACACAACGTGAACTTGCACAGAATTTTGGCCTTGAAGAAAAAAATGTAAGGGTGGTTACCGAGTACGTGGGCGGTGCTTTTGGCAGTGCCCTGCGTAGCTGGCCGCATGTGCCCGCTGCCTGTATTGCCGCAAAAAAACTAAAGCGCCCTGTAAAATTGATGCTCACCCGGGAACAAATGTTTACAACAGTTGGTTATCGTCCCTATGCCTGGCAAAAGATCGGTATCAGTGCCGATAAGCAGGGAAAGCTTACAGGTATTACTCATCATGCTATCAGCAATACTTCTAAATATGAAGATTTTGGCGAAGGCATTGTAAACGTATCGCAATTTTTATACGATAGTCCCAATGTAAATACCAGCTACCGCCTATTACCGCTTGATGTGAACACACCAACCTGGATGCGTGGGCCGGGGCCTGCAACGGGTTGCTTTGCGCTGGAATCAGCATTAGATGAATTGGCGTATAAATTAAATATAGATCCCATTGAATTGCGGATAATAAATCATGCAAATATTAATCCGGTTAATAAACTTCCCTGGAGTACCAAATTCCTTAAAGAATGTTATGCATTGGGCAAGGAAAAAATTGGCTGGCAAAACAGGCCTGGCGTTCCCGGTAGTTTAAAAGAAGATGGTATGCTGGTGGGCTATGGTATGGCCGGTGGTGTATTTGGTGCCGGCCGTGGACAGGCATCTGCAAAAGGCATTTTAAAAGCTGATGGCACATTAACCCTGCAAAGTGCAGTGAGTGATATGGGGCCCGGCACATCTACTGCCATGGTAAATATTGGATCGGAGTTGATGGGTTTACCGCAAAGCAAAGTAAGTTTTGAATTGGGTGATACTGATCTCCCTCCCGGGCCAACACAGGGCGGATCCGGTTCTACATCTGCAATTGGTACAGCCATCAATGCTGTGTGTGCTGCATTGCAACAAACATTGAAAGAATTAGCCATTGCTAATGTACCAGCTTTTGCAGGATCAAAGCCTGAAGCCCTGAAATATGAGAACGGCTTAATATCAGTTGCCGATAATTCATCAGTAAATATTTCCTACACCGATCTATTAAGACAGGCTAACAAACCGCAGATAGAAGTTGTAAAAGATTCTGCAAGGGCCAGTGCAGAAGCACAGAAATATGCTATGAATTCTTTCTCGGTGCACTTTGTAAAACTGCATGTACACCCGGTAACCGGTGTTATTAAATTAAAATATATTGTTACTACTGCCGATGCCGGAAAAATAATTGCAGAAAACCCGGCCCGCAGCCAGATGGTAGGTGGCGTTGTTGGTGGTATTGGTATGGCCTTAACAGAAGAAACATTAATTGACAATCGCTATGGTCGCTATGTGAACAGCAATTTTGCCGATTACCATGTGCCGGTAAATGCTGATACGCCGCCAATTGATGTGTTGTTCGTAAATAAACCGGATAACATTATTAGCCCAACCGGAGCAAAAGGAATTGGTGAAATTGCACTGGTTGGTGTGGCACCTGCGATTGTCAATGCCGTGTATAATGCTACGGGAAAAAGGATTCGTCAATTACCTATTACGTCAGACAAGTTGTTGTAAAAATTAAGTTTGAAGAATTTAGGAACCTGAAATATAATGCTCCATATTCTCAATAATGAATTTCTGTTCCTCAATAATGTATTTTACCACGTCCCCGATAGAAACCACACCCACTATTTTGTTATCTTCGATAACTGGTAAATGCCTGATGAATTTGTCCGTCATCAACTGCATACAATCATCAATCGTACTTTCGGGGTTTACAGTAACAACGTTACCGGTCATAATATCCCCGATCGGGGTTTTTTTTGAGTCTTTCCCTTTAAGTGCTATTTTACGTGCATAATCCCTTTCAGAAAAAATACCTATGAGTTTTTCATTGTCAGTCACCAGCAGGGCGCTTACATTTTTTTCCACCATAATTTCAAGTGCACGAAAAACGATAGTGTCGGGTGCAATAGAAAAAGTATTACTACCCTTTACTTTTAAAATATTTCTTACTGCTCCCATAAATTTTTATTTTAAAAATGAATGTATTAAACCAACTGGCAATTGCCAAAATAAAATGAATTGGTAAATGTTGGCAATTGCCAATAAAAATAATCAATTTTATCGAAAATTAAAATTTGAATGCCGGTACAGCTAATTTTATGAATTTAATGTATATTGTTTCTGGATTCATTTATCAGCACAGGCATATCCGGCAGGATACAAGAGATTATTATCAACAACAATTGAAATGATTTTTACTGTATGTCGAAATATATCAAGATCAAAAGAGGCTTAAATATCAAACTGTCTGGCGAAGCCGTCAGGTCAGTATCGATCCTGCCTTTGCCTGAACTCTTTGCTGTTAAGCCGCCCGACTTTTTCGGCCTTATGCCCAAATTACTGGTTAAAGAAGGCGATGAAGTACAATCGGGTACTCCTTTGTTTTATGATAAGAATAATGAGGCCATTAAATTTTGTTCACCCGTTAGCGGAGAAATTATTGAAATTATCCGTGGTGATAAAAGGAGAATACTTGAAGTAAAAATACTGGCCGACAGGGAAATTAAATACGTATCTTTTAAAAAAACAGCCCCAGGTAATTTAAACCGTGAAGAAATTACAGAGATCCTATCAAATAGTGGCGCCTGGCCGTTCATTCGCCAGCGGCCATTTGGCATAATAGCCAACCCGGCCGATACCCCAAAATCCATTTTTATTTCCGCATTCGACAGCAACCCGCTGGCACCCGATAATGATTTTATCATGCCCGGGAATGAAGCATATTTTCAAACCGGATTAGATGCCTTAAAAAAATTAACCGATGGGAATATTCATCTGAATATTAAAAATGATACCAATGCCTCCACTGTTTTCAGCAATGCAAAGGACGTAATTTTAAATAAGTTTTCAGGCCCTCACCCGGCCGGCAATGTGGGTGTGCAGATACATCATATTGATCCGTTAAATAAGGGAGAAGTTGTATGGTATATCAGTCCACAGGATGTGTTGGTGATCGGTAAATTGTTCAATGAAGGAATATTTGATGCAACGAGGGTGATTGCACTAACGGGTGCACAGGTAAATAAACCAAAATATTATAAAACCATTTTGGGTTGTTCCATAAAAAATATGATAGCAGATGGCGGGCTTAAGGAAGGAGATAACAGGATTATCAGTGGTAATGTGTTAACAGGATACCAAATTCCGGCTGATGGCTATTTGGGTTTTTACGATTCCCAGGTCACCGTTATCCCCGAAGGGCATGAATTTGAATTCATGGGATGGCTTGCACCGGGCTTTAATAAGTACAGCATGTCCCGTACATTTTTCTCTTGGCTCAAACCCAATAAAAAATTCAACCTTGACACCAACCTGCACGGCGAAGAACGGCCCTTTGTATTGACTGGCCAGTATGAAAAAGTTTTCCCGATGGATATTTACCCGGTGCAGCTTTTAAAATCAATATTGATTGAAGATATTGACATGATGGAAAAGCTTGGAATTTACGAAGTGGTTGAAGAAGATTTTGCCCTTTGTGAATTTGTGTGTACATCAAAAATAAATTCACAGGAAATTATCCGGCGTGGGCTTGATATAGTGAGAAAGGAATTCGGGTAAGGAATTCCATCATTTTTTTTCAGTAAAGGAAACTAATCGTTATATTTATTCAACCTTAATTAACAGAACTAATCATATACAAATTCAGCGCATAACAGGCAAGGCTTAAAAAGAGCGTAAACAGACTGGCATTACATTTTATCAGGTAAAATATTTTCTTTTGAACCCACTTAGAAAATTATTAGATAAGATAAAACCCAACTTTGAAAAAGGCGGGAGGCTGGAAAAATTGTACCCGGCCTTCAATGCTTTTGAAACCTTTCTCTTTGTTCCTGATCATACAACAGCTCCAAAAGGAGCACACGTACGTGATGCCATAGACCTGAAACGCACCATGATACTGGTTGTGCTGTCGCTGGTTCCCTGTTTATTATTTGGCATGTGGAATGTTGGTTACCAACACCACCTGGCAATTGGTATAAAGGATGCTTCATTAACAGATAATTTTATTTTCGGTGCCATTAAAGTGCTGCCGCTGGTCATTGTTTCCTACGCTTCAGGTTTAACGGTTGAATTCATTTTTGCAATCATTCGTAAGCATACCATCAATGAAGGTTTCCTGGTTTCAGGCATGTTAATTCCATTGGTGATGCCGGTTGATGTGCCTTTGTGGATGGTGGCGCTATCTACCATCTTTGCCGTTATCATTGGCAAAGAAGTTTTTGGCGGTACGGGAATGAATATTTTAAATCCGGCATTAACAGCCAGGGCATTTCTTTTCTTTGCATATCCAACTAAAATGTCGGGCAATGAAGTATGGATAAATACCAGTTTAGAAAAAGGCCAGGCTGTAGTTGATGGATATAGCGGTGCAACTCCATTAGGTGATGCGGCTGCCGGTTTTGCGGATAAAATACCGGGAACCTGGGAATCCTTTATCGGCGCCATTCCCGGCTCTGTTGGCGAAACATCTACCATTGCCTGTTTAATTGGTGCCGCTATTTTATTATACACGGGTATCGGCAGTTGGCGAATCATGCTGTCTGTTTTTATTGGTGGATTTTTAATGGCATTTATTTTCAATCTCTTGGGATTGAATACGCTGATGCAGATAACACCAATCCATCATTTAGTATTAGGCGGTTTTGCATTCGGCGCCATATTTATGGCAACCGATCCGGTATCGGCCACACAAACAAATACAGGCAAATACATTTATGGTTTTTTGATAGGCATGTTCGCCATCATGTTCAGGGTATTTAACCCGGCTTATCCCGAAGGGATGATGCTGGCCATTTTATTTATGAATGTTATGGCGCCATTGATTGATCATTATGTGGTTGCTGCCAATATTAAAAAAAGATTAAAACGGGCTAAGCCCACTCAAAAACAAAATGCATAAAGACAGTAATAAAGCTACCTTTTTGTTTTCCTCCGGTATGGTGGTGGTCATTGCTGTAATGTTGTCTGTAGCGGCCATCAGCCTGGGGCCATACCAGGCACGTAATATCAGGATTGAAAAGATGGAAAATATTTTAACCAGTGTAGGTATCAAAAGTGAACCTAAAACCGCAGAAAAAATATTTGAACAGTACATTACGGAACAGGTTTTATTAAATAATAAAGGAGAGTTAGTAACCGGAGGAACTCCTGCCTTTGAAATTGATCTTAAAAAAGAATTGGACAAAGCAAAGACCGGCAACCAGGACAAAGAATTGTTTCCCCTGTTCATTTGTAAAAAAGACGGCAAGTCGTTTTATATCATTCCCATGCGTGGAAAAGGCCTATGGGGGCCAATCTGGGGCTACATTGCCCTGGAAGGCGATATGAATACTGTTGCAGGTGTGAGTTTCGGACACAAAAGTGAAACGCCCGGCCTGGGTGCCGAAATTGAAACGGAGAATTTTCAAAAGCAGTTCATAGGTAAAAAAATTCTGGATGAACAGGGAAATTTTGTATCGGTAAATGTGATAAAAGGTAGCGGTACAGCTGGAAATATTCATGGTGTAGATGCTGTATCCGGTGCAACAATTACAAGTGATGGCGTTACAGAAATGTTTAAAAGGACTTTAAATAATTATATTCCATATTTTAAAAAAGCAAAGCCATGAGCACAGAACTAACTACAGCTCCGGTAAAAGTGAAACCGCCTTCAGAGCCTTTATTCTCTAAAAAGAACAGAAAACTCCTGTACGATCCGTTGAACGACAATAATCCTATCACCGTGCAGGTGCTAGGTATTTGTTCTGCATTGGCAGTTACGGTAAAAATTAAGCCATCTATTGTAATGGCAATTGCTGTTGTAGTGGTTTGTGCCTTTTCAAATGTTATCATTTCATTCATACGGAATATTATTCCAAACCGAATAAGAATTATAGTTCAGTTAACAGTGGTAGCAGCCATGGTTATTTTGGTTGACCAATTCTTAAAGGCATTTGTTTTTGACGTAAGTAAGCAGTTGTCGGTTTTTGTAGGACTGATCATCACTAACTGCATCATCATGGGCCGGCTGGAAGCTTATGCCATGGCCAATAAACCCTGGCCTTCTTTTTTAGATGGTATTGGCAACGGACTTGGTTATGGATTGATACTGGTTGTTGTTTCCATCATCAGGGAGTTGTTTGGTTCAGGTGAGATCATGGGATTCAGAATTATTCCCGAATCGGTTTATGCAGCCGGATATTTTAACAACGGATTGATCATCATGCCACCAATGGCGCTCATCATTGTTGGTATTTACATATGGATACAGCGGAGCAGGAACCGGAAATTAATTGAGCCTAAATAAATTTTAAATTTTGAAAACTATAAACAATTTTAAAGTCAGCTGACAACTTTTTAGTTTCATCAAGAATAAAAATAATTAAATGGACAGTGTAAATATTTTCATCAAATCAATTTTTATTGAGAACATGATCTTTGCCTATTTCCTGGGCATGTGTTCTTACTTAGCCATTTCCAAGACGGTAAAAAGCGCTGTGGGACTGGGTATGGCTGTAATATTTGTTTTAGGCGTTTCGGTGCCTGTTTGTTATCTGCTGGAGAACTATGTGTTGAAAGCGGGTGCCCTGGCCTGGCTGAGTAAAGATTTTGCAACCGTTGATCTCAGTTTTCTGAGTTTTATCATGTATATCGCCACCATTGCATCAATTACACAACTGGTAGAGATGATCGTTGAAAAATATGCTCCGGCATTATATAATTCACTGGGTATTTTCTTACCACTCATTGCAGTAAACTGTTCAATACTTGGTGGTGCATTGTTTATGCAGGAACGTGAATATGCAACACTGGGAGAAGCAACCGTGTTTGGAATTGGTTCAGGCGTTGGATGGTTCCTGGCTATTGTTGCACTTTCGGCCATACGTGAAAAAATACGTTATTCAAATGTACCAGGCCCGTTAAGAGGCCTGGGTATCACATTTATTTTAACCGGCCTGATGGCGATAGCATTTATGAGTTTTATGGGTATCAAATTATAAACAAAATATTTTAACAACAGGATGATATTATTAGCATTTGATTTTACAACGATTATCTCCAGTGTGGTTGTGTTTTTAGGATTCAACCTGTTACTGGTGTATATCATACTGTATGCAAAATCAAAACTCACACCTTCGGGACTGGTAAAAATTACCATTAACGGGGGTGAACAATTAGAAACAGAAGCAGGCAGCAGTTTACTCACTACACTATCCCAAAAGAAAATATTTTTACCATCTGCCTGCGGTGGCGGCGGCACCTGCGCCATGTGCAAATGCCAGGTGCTTTCCGGCGGCGGCGAAATTCTTACTACAGAAGTCCCTTATTTTACCCGTAAAGAACAGCAAACAAACTGGCGGCTTGGTTGCCAGGTGAAAGTGAAACAGGACATAGAGATCGTCATTCCCGAAGAAGTAATGGGAATTAAAAAATGGGAATGTGAAGTTGTATCGAATGATAATGTAGCAACCTATATCAAAGAACTGGTTGTTAAATTACCCGAAGGTGAATTCCTCGATTTTCAATCAGGTTGTTATATACAATTAGATGTGCCTGTTTGTGAAATTGATTTTAAGAACGACCTGTTTAAAATTGACAAACGTTTTCATGAAGATTATGACAAGTTCCATATCTGGGATCTGAAAATGAAAAATCCTGAACTGATTTTTCGTGCCTATTCCATGGCAAACCATCCTGCCGAAGGAAATATCATTATGCTTAACATCCGTTTGGCAACACCTCCTTTCGACAGAAAGAAAGGAGGATTCATGGATGTAAATCCGGGCATCTGTTCTTCGTATGTTTTTTCTTTAAAGCCTGGCAATAAAGTTATGATGGCCGGCCCCTTTGGTGATTTCCATATCAAGAAAACAAAAAAAGAAATGATATACATTGGTGGCGGTGCAGGCATGGCACCGCTGCGTTCACATTTGTTCCATCTTTTTCATACCGAAAAAGAAAAAAACAGAAAAGTAACTTTTTGGTATGGCGGACGGTCATCAAGAGAAGTATTTTATACTGATCATTTCAGGAATATCGAAAAAGATTTTCCTAATTTCAAATACAATATCGCTTTATCTGAACCACTGCCTGAAGACAACTGGACAGGTTATACCGGCTTTATTCACCAGGTGCTTTATGATAACTACCTGAAAGAGCATAGTGCTCCAGAAGATGTTGAATATTATCTCTGTGGCCCTCCCATGATGAATGCGGCTGTCTTCAGAATGCTGGACGACCTGGGCGTGCCTCCTGAAAATATTGCCTTTGATGATTTTGGAGGATAAAACTTTACTGATGAAATTTCTGATAACGCTTGCTGCATCTTTATTTATTATTTGCGGATGCAATAACAGCAAAGAAAGTTTAATAAAGATTGAAGGCGAAGCACAGGGAACCACCTGGCATATCTCCTATTTATCAGCAACTAATATCAATTACAAACCAGCCATTGATTCGCTGTTGAAAAAGATTGACAGTTCGATGTCAACCTATCTGCCTGTTTCGCTTATCTCAAGAATAAACAATAACGACAGTTCCGTTGTAGTTGACAAATATTTTATTGATGTGTTCAACAAATCGCTGGAAGTATCTGAAAGAACAAATGGACTGTTTGATTTTACTGTGGGGCCGCTGGTAAATGCATGGGGCTTTGGTTTTAGCAAAAAAGGTAAAGTTGATCGCAGTTTAATTGACAGCCTGATTCAATTTGTAGGATATAATATGGTAAGGCTCGAAGGAAATAAAATTAAGAAAGATAATCCTGAGATAAAACTAGATTTTAACGCCATTGCACAGGGGTATACCGTTGATGTGCTGGCTGCTTTTCTGGAAACTAGAGGAATTGTGAATTATCTGGTTGAAATTGGCGGCGAGTTGAAAGCAAAAGGCACAAAGAATGATGAAGAATGGAAAGTGGGTATTGATCAGCCAGAAGAAGTTCCTGGTACAGAAAGAAAGCTTGAAGCCATTATTTATTTGGTAGAGCGGGCAATGGCTACATCCGGCAACTATCGGAAATTTTATGAGGAAGGTGGGCAAAAGTTTTCACATATTATTGATCCGAGGACCGGTTATCCTGCCAAACAAAATTTGCTAAGTGCCACCGTGCTGGCCAACGATGGTATTACAGCTGATGCTTATGCTACGGTATTTATGATTATGGGACTGGAAAGATCTAAACAGTTTTTAGCTGACAATACATACCTGAAACTCGAAGTGTTTTTTATTTATGATGAAAAAGGAATCTGGAAGACATATGCTTCTGAAAGTCTGCAGAAATTGATAGAAATAGTTAACTAAGCCTTACATTTTTCTTCGGGCCTTGCCCCGCAGATACCACAAGAACCGCCTTCGTTTTGTATCAAAGGATTATTGCTACTGCAGGTGCCGGAAAATTTACCATTCTTTTTTACTAATATTTTTATGGCGATACCTGCAAAGGCAAGGGCTAATAGAACTATTGCAAGTAAAATGATCTTCATAATTAAATTTACGAAAATTTTTAATACCGCTGTCGGCGGCTTTCAGCGCCGACAGCGGTTAATAGAAAATATATTGATTAAAAACCATGCCGGGGTTTAAAAAAAAAATCTTCTTTATCAAATAATATAAAATGGATGTTGATTTCCTCAATAGCTAATTAATAAGATAATGCTGCAACAAAAACACAGCTGCTCCGGCTAAGTATCCCAATAAGGCTAACCAACTGATCTTTTTAAAATACCACAAAAAATCTATTTTTTCCATACCCATGGCCGCCACACCTGCAGCCGAACCGATGATAAGGCAACTGCCACCGGTGCCTGCACAATAAGCCAAGAAGGACCAGAAATAATGATTGGTGGGATAAGTGGCCATATCATACATACCCATACCGGCAGCTACCAACGGCACATTATCTACAATGGACGAAAGTAAGCCAATTGAAATTACAATTACATTCAGGTTACCGATCTTTTCTTCCATCAATGTTGCCAGGTTATGCAACAGTTGGGTAGATTCCAATGCAGAAATGGCTACGAGGATTCCAAGAAAAAATAATACGCTTGGCACATCAGCTTTTCTTAATGCCTGCATTACCGAATACGCATCCTTATCTGCATCATTTTTATTTTTATGAATGAATTCTGTGACGATCCAGAGAATGCTGAGCCCGAATAACATGCCCATAAAAGGAGGCAGATGGGTAATGGTTTTAAAAAAAGGTACAAATACCAGCGCCCCGATTCCCATACTTAGAATGAATTTACGTTCAAAAGCCGTGGTCTTATCAGTTTGAACATTATCAACGATCACAGGGTTGTCAATTTTTCCTTTCATCGAAAAAGAAAGTACAATAAGCGGGACGATTAAACATACTAAACTGGGTAAAAACAAATGAAGTATAATATTGCCTGATGTTACCTGTCCGCCGATCCACAACATGGTGGTGGTAACATCTCCAATAGGCGACCAGGCACCTCCTGCATTGGCAGCCAATACCACCATTCCCACAAAAAACATCCTTGCTTGTTTATCATTTACCAGTTTCCGAAGCAGCGAAACCATTACAATAGTGGTGGTGAGATTATCCAGAACAGCAGAAAGAAAAAAAGTGATGATACTGATTATCCACAAAAGTTTACGCTGGTCAGAGGTTTTGATCTTACTTGTTATTACATCAAACCCGTCATGTGCATCTATCAGTTCAACTATGGTCATTGCGCCCAGCAAAAAAAACAGGATGCCCGATATTTCGCCCAAATGTTCATAGAGTTGTGCAGAAACAATACCGGTGTCTATACTACTCATAATATACACCACCCAACATAATACACCTGTAAGCAGGGCACTCGCCGTTTTATTTATTTTAATGGGATGCTCAAACGCTATGGCAGCATAACCAATAACAAAGATGGCAATGATGAGAATATTCATAAGCAGAAATTTGTGTACCCGTTTTTTTATTTTATGAAGCAAAGTACATAACTCAAAACATCCATCAAACATAAAATGAATATTTTTTTATACTCAGCCTAGTTGATGAAAAAGCTACAAGCCTGAATGTTCTGCCTCATGCAATGGTTTTCCGCAATGAGGACAAAAATCAATCTTCTGTTTTCTTGCTTTCCTGCCTTCATCTAAAAATCCTGCAGTGATGATACCTGCAGGCAATGCATATACGGCTAAACCCAACAATGAAATAATGCCTGCAAGTGTTTTACCTGTTAAAGTAACGGGCACCATATCGCCATACCCAACCGAAGTAACCGTAATGATTGCCCACCACAAAGTGGCCGGAATACTTGAAAATATTTGGGGTTGCGCATGATGCTCGGCAAAATAAACCATGCAGGAAGCAACAATGATTAAAGTAAGAATGATCACCAGGCTGAGTTTAAGATCATTGGCCCGGGTTATAAAAACATTTTTTACCATCCTGGCCGATTTCATATAGGCAGTAAGCCTGTATAACCTTAAAAAACGCAACAGCCGCAGCATACGCAATACCCGCAGATCGAGCCCAACAACAACATGTACATAAAACGGCAGAATGGCCAAAAGGTCGATGAGTGCCTCCCAGGAAAAAATATACCGGACACGCCCATGGAAACTATGAGCATAGCGTGGATCATGATTGCTGCTCCATACCCGTAAAATATATTCTATGGTAAAAATGATCACTGAAACCATATCAAATATTCTGAAGAATGCAGCATACGGTTTATGAATTGAAGCAACGGTTTCCAGCATAACTGCAGCCACATTCAAAATGATCAGTATAATGATGAAGCCGTTGAAAACCTTATCCCATTTTCCGGGACCGGCATCGGGATGAAGAAGTGAATGAATCTTCTTTTTGGTTTTATGGTACATTCTGGGGTTGGTTTTGGTAATCCTAAAGTTACTCAATAATAAAAACTAAAACAGAAATAGGATTCAGGCATTTGAGTAAAGATTATTACTTTATCTCCAGTACGGTAAACTCCTGCTCAAACCCTAAGGAATTTTCATACACAGCTTTTATAAAATGATTGCCAAACTTTGCATAAAAGGGCATAAAATTCTCAATACGTTCCTGTAAACTATTATGAGGGAATAATTGCGATCTCAGTTTGTGCAACTGCCGCTGCTGTGCTTCAAATTTTTTCTTTTCGGCACGGAGCATTTTCTTTTCCAACGAATCTATTTTATGTAAGGCTTGCTTTTCCAGGGCTTCTGTGTGTGCCTGTAGAGTTGTGTCAACGGCACCCACAGTTTTTTTCAATTGCCCGTAAAATGAACGGATAGCCATTCTCTCTTTTTCCAGGCTTAATTGTACTTCACTATCTCTTTTCACCAAAGTATCCATCAACACCTGTTCTGTTTTGAACAGATCTGTAATGGAGAAACCTAATTTTTTTGTTTGGTTTACACTGCGCTCTTCAACCAATAAAAATGAATTACGCAGGACCAGGATGGGAAAAGGTACATTTACAGCAGCAAAAACATTTTTCAATTCAAGCCAATATGCGATCTCTCCTCCTCCACCAATAAAAGCGATATTGGGTAATAACATTTCCTGGAATACTGGCCGTAGAATTACATTTGGACTAAATCTTTCGGGATGTTGTTGTAATTCCTTTATCATCCCGGCTTCATCAAACTCCAGTTCTAAATTTTGAACTTTGAATTTTGAATTTTCCTGTACGATCCTTTCCCTGCTGTTCTCATGCAGGTAAAACATATTTAATTCCCTGCCATCTGCCTGCACTTTATATTCCTTTGGAAATTTAGCAATGGCATCCGAAACGATTTTGTGAGAAAACTGTTCTTTCAATTCTTTTTCAACAACAGGAATAAAAGCTCTTTTATAATCTGCATTATCCGGTAAAAAAACAATCAACCCATACTCACCAAACAATGTGTTTAGCAATTTAAAGGTTGCCTGTTCAATAGTATTTCCAACAACGTAACAGGCTTTCATCAGTTCAACAATTTCGTTACCATAGGGATGAACAGTTATTACGCCAGCAATTTCATCCAGCATATTTACCAGTGCCTTATCAACCTTCATTTGGCCAACTGCACCGGTTTGGCTGGTCTTCCATTCGTGCTTATTGCTGTTGATGTAGATATGACCCAGTTCTTCCAGATCGGCATCTTCGCTGCCCATGTAAAATACCGGTACAAAATCATTTTCCGGCATTGGTGCCTTCAGTTCTTCACAAAGTTTTATAGCATGAAGTATCTTATAAATAAAATAGAGGTGGCCCGTGAAGATATTAGGTTGATGTGCTGTGGTTATAGTAAAGCAATTATCGTTTGATAATCGTTGTATGTTTTGTTGCTGTGCTGCAGTTGGGTTTTCAGCAGCATAATGTTTATTTAAAACATCAACTAATAATTTCCTGTTTGTTGGGTATGATCTTCTTTCCTTAATAGCAGATTGTATTCCATCAATTGAAACCGGGTGGGTGTAAAAAGGTTGCAGTTTTTTATCAGCATGTATATAATCCAAAACAATTTTGGAAAAACTTCCTGTTGCCTCATAAGAAACCTGCGTTGCTTTATTAATCATTGTTCAATAATAAACAATTTTAGTTAATCAGCTTAATACTCAAAAAAAAAATTGCGCTCATAAGTCTCCCTTTCAGGGTTCTTTAAAAAAGAACGAACGCAGTTCTTAGAGGGGGCTTACTTCGCCTTCAATATCATAATCATAGGCTTTTGTAATTTTTACATTTACAAAATCGCCGATCGTTAATTTCTTTGCAGATTGAATGATCACTTCGTTATCCACTTCCACGCTGTCAAATTCTGTACGGCCCAGGTCTCGGCCGGCTTCTTTTTTATCAATCAATACTTTAAAGGTCTTACCTACTTTTTCCTGGTTCTTCTCCAGGCTGATTTCCTGCTGCACTTCCATTATTTCCTGGGCACGGGCTTCTTTTTCTTCGGCAGGAATATCATCAACAAGTTCATGTGCACTGGTACCTTCTTCGTGGCTGTACGTAAATATGCCCACCCTGTCGAAACGCATTTTTTGTAAAAAGGTTTTCAGTTCCTCAACATCATCCCTTGTCTCGCCGGGGAATCCGGCAATTAAAGTAGTACGTAAACAGATATCGGGCATGCGGTTCCTTATCTCTCCTACCAGGTCTTCCATTTCCTCACGGGTAATTTGCCGTTTCATTAATTTAAGCATATTGTTGGCTGCATGCTGTAAAGGCATATCCAGGTAATTACAGATATTCTCTCTTTCTTTGATGGCATCAATTATTTCAAGAGGAAACTTTGATGGATATGCATAATGCAAACGTATCCACTCCAGTCCTTTAACATCGGCCAGTGCATGTAGTAATTTTGGGAGCTCTCTCTTTTTATAAATATCCAGGCCGTAGTAAGTAAGTTCCTGGGCGATCAGCATTACTTCTTTTACCCCACGGTCAACCAATCTTTTGGCCTCATCAACCAATGATTCAATTGGCCGGCTTACATGCTGCCCCCTCATTAATGGAATGGCGCAGAATGAACAGGTACGGTTACAGCCTTCACTGATCTTCATATAAGCATAATGCTGTGGCGTGTACAATAAACGTTCGCCCATCAGGTCGTTCTTATAATCAGCATCAAAGATTTTTAAAATATTGGGTAATTCCATCGTCCCAAAATAGGCATCCACTTCCGGTATTTCTTCTTCCAGGTTGTTTTTGTAACGCTCACTCAGGCAGCCGGTAACATATACTTTGTCCAGTTTACCCCTGCGTTTTAACTCCACCTGTTGTAAAATGGTATTGATGCTTTCTTCCTTTGCCTTTTCAATAAAACCACAGGTATTTATAACAACGATATTATGGTCTTTTTTTGCGTTTTCATGTACCACATCAATTTCATTTGCAATTAGTTGGCCGCTTAGCACTTCGCTATCTACCATATTTTTACTGCAACCCAGGGTGATGATATTTACTTTGTCTTTTTTTATAGATTTTGTCTTCATAATAATTGGCGACAAAGTTAAGCCTTTGCCCATGCAGTTATTAAAGCTAATTTTAAAAGCCTTTTACAATATTTTTTTGAGTATGGAAATATATTTACCTAATAAAGGTATTTTTTTATTGTTTATCAATAATTATTTATCTACTTTTGCTTTTCAATTCTAAACACAAACAAAATGAGTACGAAAACAAAAACGGAAACTATCCTGGTTGTAATGAATGTTTTAACCTGGATCCTTTTCATTGGGCTGATGATTGAAGCCGGTGCTATCCTTGTATCCTATGGGGTAAGCATAGTTAATCCGAAGGCGTTAATGAACATGTATAAGGGACTTGATTTTTATAGCCTCAGCCAATACGATTTCTGGCACTACACTGGAATCATTTCGCTGAAAGCAGCGATCCTGATTATAGAAGCATACACCGCATTCCTTGTAATCAAGGTGCTGTCTACAATCAAAATCACAAACCCGTTTACCATGGATGTGGCCCAAAGGCTTGAAAAGATTGCCTACATGCTCATTCTGGCATGGGGTGCAATCATGTTGTACAATGGGCAATTGAAATGGCTTTCGAAAGAAGTAGCGGGTTTACAGGAGAGAAGTCTTTCTGCTGAGTTAATATTTTATGCCGGACTCGTTTTTGTGATTGCCCAGATCTTTAAGAAAGGAGTAGAACTTCAAACCGAAAACGAACTAACTGTATAAACTATGCCTATAATTGTAAACCTGGATGTGATGATGGCCAGAAGAAAGATGTCGCTGAACGAACTTTCTGAAAAGGTAGATTTAACCCTGTCTAATCTTTCGATATTAAAAACGGGCAAGGCTAAAGCAATCCGTTTCAGTACGCTTGAAGCTATTTGTAAAGTATTGAATTGCCAACCCGGAGATATTTTGGAATATGTTGAGTGATGAAAGCAATATTAATAACGTGTACTTTAAAATGGCTGTTATAAAATATCATCACTTCTAATACGTCTTCAACAGTAATGAATTGTAAAATTTTTACCATTCATCCTTAAAATACTCAATTCATGAAATATGACAGTGCCATTACAATTTAGCTTGACTAAATTGCGGCGGAAATTGAAAAACAAAAATTAAAGTATAAACCATGAAACTAAAACTACTGCTTATCGCAGCAATCAGCCTCTTATCTGCTTCAGGCATCCGTGCACAAAACCCGTCAAAAATAACGGGGCAAATTAATGACAATAACGGGAAAACAATATCAGCAGCTACTGTTTTACTACAGTCTGCAAAGGATTCTTCTCTTATTAAAACAGCTGTTACCGACATCAATGGTAATTACAAAATAATGCTTATAAAGCCGGGCAGGTATTTTGTAAGTTCTACGGTGGTAGGTATGCAAAAAGCAAGATCAGCAGCTTTTGATGTTAAGGAAAATGAAAATACTACAGCACCGGCATTAACGCTGCAACCGGTAACCAAAGAATTATCTGGCGTTACGGTTGTTGCCCAAAAGCCGTTGGTTGAGGTAAAAGCCGATAAGACCATCTTAAATGTAGAAGGTACCATTAATGCTGTGGGTAATGACGGGCTTGAATTATTGCGTAAATCGCCTGGAGTTATGGTGGACAAAGATGATAACCTGAGCCTGGCCGGCAAGAACGGTGTAAGGGTTTATATTGATGGTAAACCAAGTCCTTTGGCCGGTGCCGACCTTGCTGCTTATTTAAAATCATTACAATCTGCACAGATAGAATCTATAGAGATCATCACCAACCCGTCCGCCAAATACGAAGCTGCCGGTAATGCCGGTATCATTAATATCAGGCTAAAGAAGAACCTTACGATCGGTACAAACGGATCAGTAAATGCAGGATATAATATTGGCATTTACGCAAAATATAATGCCGGTTTTGCTTTAAATCACCGCAATACCAAAATGAATATTTTCGGCAATTATAACTTCAGCCAGTCACAAAATGAATTTAATATTTCTTCGGACAGGTTTCAATATGACACTGCGTTTTATCAAACCAACCGTATTTTGAACATAAATAACGGTTCTCACAATTTTAAAACAGGTCTGGATTATTTCATCAACAAAAAAAGTACAATTGGAGTTGTAGTGAATGGAAATGTTGCAGACAACAGCACTACCACAGAGGGACCGATGAAAATAATTTACAGGCCAACAAACACACTTAGCCGTACTTTATTTGCCACTGGCGATAACGATACAAAAAGGAATAATGTAAATTTTAATCTTAATTACCGTTATGCTGTTGCTGGTGGCAAAGAACTGAATATAGATGCTGATTATGGTTATTTCAATTTAAGGAACGACCAGTTTCAACCCAATGATTATTATGATGCAGCCGGTAACAAGCTTAACAGCAATGTTTACCATATGGTTTCGCCTACCGACATCACTATTTTCTCAATCAAGTCGGATTACGAACAGAATTTTAAAAAAGGAAAACTTGGTTTTGGTGCTAAGATAGGATTTGTAAATACTGATAATGATTTCAGGCGTTACAATGTTTATGGCAGCAACGAAGTATATGATAAAGACCGCAGCAATCGTTTTGAATACAACGAAAATATCAATGCAGGTTATGTTAACTACAATCGCACTTTGAAGGGCGGCTTTATGATACAGGCAGGTGTAAGGGTGGAAAATACTAATTCAAAGGGCACATCATCAGGATTGAAATACAATAATACAACTGCTGCATATGAAAATTATGATTCTACCATTGAGCGTAATTATGTTGATGTTTTCCCAAGTGCTGCCATCACTTATAATAAGAATCCAATGAGCCAATGGGGACTTACATACAGTCGCCGTATAGACAGGCCTGCTTACCAGGATCTGAACCCTTTTGAATTTAAAATAAATGATTACACATTTATGAAAGGTAATACAAAGCTGCGTCCGCAATATACCAACAGCTTTGGTATTACACACACTTACAAATACAAACTGAATACCCGGTTGAACTATAGCCATGTGAAAGATATATTCACTCAATTGCCTGATACAACAGAAGGATCAAAAAGCTTTTTAACCAAGGCAAATTTGGCAACACAGGATATAGTAAGCCTTAACATAAGCTATCCTTTTCAATACAAGTGGTATAGTTTTTTTACCAATGTGAATGCATATTATTCGCATTATAAAGCAGCTGTGCCTGACCTTATTGGAAATATCAGGAAGGTTGACCTGAGCGTGACCGCAGTTAGTTTTTACATGCAAAACAGTTTTAAACTGGGTAAAGGCTTTACAGCTGAGGTGAGCGGATTTTATAATTCGCCTTCTATATGGCAGGGAACATTTAAAAGCAAGGCCATTTACACCGTGGATGCCGGGGTGCTGAAAACAGTATTTAAAGGAATGGGTAGTATTAAAGTATCTGTTGGAGATGTATTTAATTCTATGAAATTCCAGGGCACGTCTGATTTCAGCGGACAACAAAGTGTGTTTAAAGGTAAACCAGAAAGCCGCCAGTTTAAATTGAGTTTCAATATGCGTTTTGGAAGTACCCAAATAAAAGCTGCACGCCAGCGTAAATCAGGTGTTGAAGAAGAAACGAAGAGAACGGAAAGCAGCGGAGGAATGGGAGGAAATTAATTTTTCGAAAAATAAAAATAATAAAAGCCGTTCCGCTTAAAGCGTGACGGCTTTTTTGTCATCGTATTGTAAGCTATGCAGGAATTGGATTCCATTTAACGCTACTTTAACTGCATTTTATATTTTCTTAACAGCGTGATAAAATAAATGTTTAGATATTTGTGTTATAAAAATTAAACAATAAAGATTTTCTCATAAGCAGTTAGTTTTGGTAACCGGCCCCTGTTTCTACAGGGGCTTTTTTTATGAGTTAATATCCAGTTCCATCCACATAGGCCGGTGATCAGAGATGTAATATTTTATGTACCCCCTGAAAACTGCAGGAGTATAGGTATTATATATTGTTGCAAATGCCGCATTATCAAAAGGGAAAACCCCATGCGATTTAATTCTTGTTTTTGATCCCGGTAAAAAAGCGATCTGGTCGTAGGTTTTATCATTATTAATGTTTGAATAAACCAGTGAAGTATGTTCAGGTAATTGCAGTCCCCGTTTTACCAATGCTTTATAAATGATATCATCTTTATCAATCTTTGGCAAATTAAAATCGCCTAAAGCAAATACATCCTTAATGCCATTAAACGTGTATTTGCTTTTTGATCTGAGGTCGGCCCAGCGGGCCACTGCATAAGCTTCAAGGCAACGGCGGCCAAGGCTCTTCTTATCTGACTCATCTCCAAAATATAAATGAACCGTCATTAATGTAAAAAGAAATTTACCTGCAGCAAAGCTTACCAAAAAAGGGCTTCTGTCAAACCCGGCAAAAGTAGAGGGCACATCGGTTATTTTAATATCCCCATAATCGCTGGGAGGTATTGCATACTCCCCTACTTCTTCCAGCATCTTTACTTTTTTGCTATTATAAATAAAAGCCATCCGCTCATTATTACCAGCAGCATCACTAAAAATGTATTTGTATTTTGAACCTGCAAAGCCTGTAATTTTTATAAAGTCCTCAAGGTTTTCTTTAGTTTCCTGTACCGCTACAATATCAAACCAGGAGATGATCTCTGCAATGATCTTCATATGTGCAACTTCCCTGTCCTGTTCACCCAGGTTGGCAATATTCCAAGTGGCTATGCGTAATGTTTTAGTTGTAGAAGCAGGTATTTTAAGATCGGGTTTTGAATCCCTGTAAGTTCGTAAAGCCTGTATCTCTTTTGCAAGATCTACAGTATGCGAAAGTGTTGGTTTTGGAAATGATGGCATGGTAATTTTGTTTTTTTTACGTAAATAAATACTTTGAAAACAAAAGAAATTAAATCATGCCTGGAAACACAGAAAGTTTATCTTAGGTATAAAGATTTGAACAAACCTAATAAGTTCGCTTTACAAATGCAAGTATCCGATATTAAATTTAGGCTTCTGCTTTTGAAGAATCGTTAAAGAGACTGTTTACAAAATCCTGTTTATCAAAAACGAGAAGATCTTCGGCTTTTTCTCCAACACCAATAAATTTTACGGGTATTTTAAACTGGTGTGCAATGGCCAGCACAACGCCACCTTTTGCTGTTCCATCCAGTTTTGTAATGGTTAATGCAGATACATCGGTTGCTGCTGTAAAATGTTTTGCCTGTTCCAATGCATTCTGGCCTGTGCTGCCATCCAATACCAACATCACTTCATGCGGCGCATCGGGTATTACTTTTTGAATAACTCTTTTAATTTTCGTCAGTTCGTCCATCAGGTAGGCTTTGTTATGCAAACGGCCGGCTGTATCAATTATGATAACGTCCACGTTTTTTGCAACACCGCTGTTCACTGTATCAAATGCTACTGCCGCCGGGTCGCTGCCCATATCTTTTTTTACTATGGGCACACCTGCACGTTCGCTCCAGATGGTTAACTGGTCAACTGCAGCAGCCCGGAAAGTATCTGCTGCACCAAGTAGAACAGATTTACCGGCAAGTTTAAAATTATGGGCAAGTTTACCGATGGTTGTTGTTTTGCCTACGCCATTAACACCTACTACTAAAATGATATGTGGTTTATGGCCTGTGGGCAGTTCGTAATTTTCGTAGCTGCTATCCTGCGAAGCAGAGACAAGAATATTCTGCACCTCTTCTTTGAGGATCTTATTTAATTCGGATGTATTAAGGTATTTATCCCTGGCAACACGTTTTTCTATTTCCTCAATTATTTTTACGGTTGTTTCAATACCAACATCTGCACTAACAAGGGCATCTTCCAGATCATCCA
Source organism: Chitinophagales bacterium (assembly GCA_038257425.1). Taxonomy (GTDB): domain Bacteria; phylum Bacteroidota; class Bacteroidia; order Chitinophagales; family Chitinophagaceae; genus Ferruginibacter. The sequence goes on along the minus strand of JBBSJI010000017.1, from coordinate 7,329 downwards.
GTACTTCCTCATCAACCGTACTCTTGCCGGCAATGGCTTTTGTAATTTTGCTGAAGAATCCTTCACGGGTTTTTTCCAGTCCCTGGTTAAGGGTTTCCTGCTGTTGTTTTTTGCCAAAAAGCTTATCGAATAATCCCATAATTGCTGATTGATATTTTTAATTTCTAAATGCTGGCTGCTTGATAGCAGATATCATAACCACAATTATCTTTTCGGGTATCAGGTATCCAGTATCTGTTTTACATCATCCTAAAAATAAAGAAAGCCTCCCGATAAGTCGGGAAGCTCACATAATATTATTCATGCACGAAAACTTAGCTGGCTAAGTATTCTTTTATTTTGTCTTTGTGTACGATTGCTTCCTTAAAAGTATATGCACCTGTTTTAGGGCTACGCAAAGTACGTATTACTTTTGTCCAGTTCTTTGCATCTGCTGCTGCTTTCTGGTCTTTGGTTTTTATCGCGGTTTTAGCTGCTTTTGCCATTGTTGTAAGTTTATTTGTTAATTGGTTAATTGGTTAATCCGTAATACCATTTAACGGATTAACGTATTAACGTTATTATTTAATTTCTTTATGAACAGTAACCTTCTTTAAAATAGGGTTAAGTTTTTTTAACTCTAAACGCTCGGGTGTGTTCTTTTTGTTCTTAGTGGTAATATAACGGCTTGTGCCGGCCATACCGCTTGTTTTATGCTCAGTACACTCCAGTATAACCTGTACCCTGTTGCCTTTCTTTGCCATTGTTGTTTGTTTATTGGTTTATTAGTTAATCCGTTTAAACGTATTAACGATTTAACTGATTAACGTATTATATTTTTTCACCCGCAGCACGTAACTGCTTTACTACCGAGAATAAACCATTTTTATTGATCGTTCTGATAGCTTCAGAAGAAACCTTAAGTGTAACCCACTTATCTTCTTCAGCAAGGAAATATCTTTTGGTCTGCAGATTTGGTAAAAACCTGCGTTTTGTCTTAATATTTGAGTGAGAAACCTTATTTCCGGTAATGGGCTTCTTTCCTGTAACCTGACATACTCTAGCCATAGTGCTTATTTTTGGACGGCAAAGGTAGGGTTTTATCTTAATAATAAATGATTGAACAGGAAGAAATTTTGATTTTTTATTGAAATCTACCCACATTGAAAGCAAAATTGTGAATAAGCTGGCATTCCCAAAACAAATAATCCTAAAATCAAGTCCCATATCTTAATATTGCTATCCATCAATTATTAAATGTTATAAATATGGTTACGCATTCAGTTTCAAACGTTTTTACAAAAAATATGGCTTTCGTTTCAAACATTAACGGGCATGAAGTATTAATGGATACCACCGCGGATGACGGTGGCGAAGATAGCGGCCCCAGTCCTAAACGCATGATGCTGGCCTCATTGGCAGGGTGCACAGGCATTGACATTGTAGGTATCTTAAATAAAATGAAAGTGGAATTCAGCAATTTCAGCATCGGGGTGCATGCAGCACTCAGTGCTGAACATCCTAAAATTTACAACCATGTAAAGATCACCTACAAAATAAAACTTGCGGAAGAAGATAAAAGCAAGATGATAAAAGCAGTAAACCTCTCAACAGAAAAATATTGCGGGGTTTATGCCATGTTTAAAACCTTTGCAAAAATGGATACTGAAATTGATTACCTGTAATGTAAACAGTTACATAACATGCTGTGGGCTTTGCTTATATTGTCTCCTTAGCCTCAGCATCTGTAAAATTACCGCCAGCAGTATCAGCGCCACACCAATATAAAATTCCCGGTGCAGGTTCTCATTTTCTTTAAAGAAGATGAAAGCTAAAATGATCCCGTACACCGGCTCCAGGCTGTAGGTAAGGTTGGCTGTAAATGCAGATAGCTTTTTTAGCGCATTCAACTGCAGCTCAAAACTAACAACAGTACAAAGCCATGCCAATACCAGCAACCACAACCAATCCGTTACAGTAGGCATATAGTATGTTGCGGGGAACTGCATTAAATAAAAAGGAACCAGCACGGTTAATGCGATCAGCCCCCCACCCAGTTCGTAAAAGCTGAGAATCTTTGGTGAATAGGTGATCAGCAGTTTTTTATTGTAGATTGGAAATAATGAACTGCCCACAGCAGAAATGATCCCGAAGATTATACCCAGCTTATATTGAGGATGAAAATCAAAAATGATATAGATACCTAAAATGGCAATCAGCCCCAGCCCTACTTCTATAAGTGAAATCCTTCTTTTTAAAATAAGTGGCTCAAAAAAAGCAGTAAAAAAACCTGATGCACTAAAACAAACCAATGCTACAGATACATTGGCATACTTAACACTGCCATAAAAAGTAACCCAATGAATGGCCACAATAACCCCAACGCCAAATATCTTCAGCAGATCTTTAAATGGAATTTGTTGCAGTTGTTTTTTGTATAATAAAATGCCTCCCAATGTTACAACCGTGATCAGCAGCCTGAACCAGACCAGCAAACCTTCATTAAGTGTTATTAATATACCTAGTATTGCAGTAAAGCCCGCTAAAAAAACAGCTATATGAAGTTGAATAAGGGCTTTTTTCATGCTGCAAGGCCTCTTCTGAACTTCGTTCTTTCCTTTGCAGGAACTCCGAAGGAGGAAGAAATCCCGAAGATGTGGGAGAAGATGATTTTGTTACAAAATGTTGTTTGCATTATTAATGAAAATAAGAAATAAAGCTGATAGCAATTTATAAATACTGTTTTTACTCTTGCTGAAAAAAGAAATAATGATGATGCGGAACTTGTAATTCCTGGATATGTTAGAAAGTGCCGCTCCCCCTCCTTCGAAGAGGGAGAAGGAGGTGAGGCCGCACCGTCTTTTCTCCATTTGGAGAAAAGGAAGGGATATGAGGTAAAAAAATACTAAAACAACCATTATATTTGCCTCCCGATAAGTATCGGGATATAACCTAATCTACATTATGAGCTTTAAACGTATCAACAACATTACCGGCTGGATAATCTGCATCATTGCATGCGCTGTGTATATTATGACAATGGAAGCAACAGGAAGTCTCTGGGATTGTGGCGAGTTTGCTTCCAGTGCTTATAAACTGCAGATACCTCACCCCCCGGGAGCACCTTTATTTGTGTTAATAGGAAGATTATTTATGGTTCCCTTTGATGCTGATCATGCAGCTACTGGTATTAACCTGATGAGTGCGCTTGCCAGTGGATTTACTATCTTATTCTTATTCTGGAGCATTACCCATTTTGCCCGTAAACTGGTAATGAAAGCTGCAACAGAAATGACAAATGAAAAGATCTACGGCATCATGGCTGCAGGTATCGTTGGCGCCTTAGCTTATACTTTTTCAGATTCTTTCTGGTACAGTGCTGTTGAAGGTGAAGTTTACGCATTATCATCTTTCTTTACTGCTGTTGTTTTCTGGGCCATATTAAAGTGGGAGCAGAATGTAGATGCAGAACAAAACGAAGGCATTAAAGGCCACTTCACAAAAGCCGATCGCTGGATAATATTGATATTTTACCTGATGGGATTATCAATAGGTGTTCACTTATTGAATTTATTGACCATTCCTGCCATAGTAATGATCTATTATTTTAAGCGTTATGAAAAAATAACCAAATGGGGAACTTTCTGGGCTTTTGTAATTGGTTGTATCATTACCGGGCTTGTACAAAAAGCTGTAGTGGTTTGGACGATTAAAGGTGCAGGCAACTTCGATATATTATTTGTAAACAGTTTTGGACTGCCCTTCTATTCAGGCTTTGTATTCTTCTTTATTTTCATTGCCGGCCTTGTTTATTTTGGTTTAAGAATGGCTGCTAAGAAAAACTGGAATTTCTTAAAGTTAGGCCTATGGAGCTTTGTCTTCATGTTACTGGGATATTCAACTTACTTCACCACCCTCGTACGCTCCAGTGCAGATCCAGCAATTGATATGTTCAATGTAGATAACCCCGTAAGTTTAGTTGGTTATTTAAGCCGTGAACAATATGGCGACTGGCCAATTTTATACGGGCAGGATTTTACAGCACAACCCGAGGATACCAAAGTAACTGAGACTTATGTGAAGAGCAATGGTAAATATGAAAAGAACGGAAGAAAGTTAGAATATATTTATGCGCCTGCCGACCAGCATCTTTTCCCCCGCATGTGGGACCAGAGCAATGACCAGGGCCATGCCGATTATTATGCCAACTGGATGGGTATTGGGAAAGACCAGCAGGGCACCTGGGAGAGATCACCAACTGTGGGCGAGAATATAAAATTTGCCATGAGTTACCAGGTGGGCTGGATGTATATGCGTTATTTCATGTGGAATTTTGCCGGTAAGCAAAATGATATACAGGGCGTGAACATGGGCAATGTAAGAGACGGTAACTGGAAAACGGGTATCGGTTTCTGGGATAATATGCGCCTGGGCAACCAGGACGCCTTACCCGATAGTTTAAAACATAACAAAGCCAATAATAAACTTTTTGCACTGCCATTAATTTTAGGTTTGCTTGGTTTGGTCTTTCAGTTCATGAGAGATAAAAGAGATGGATTAGTTGTAGGCTTGCTCTTCTTCTTTACCGGGCTTGCTATTGTATTTTATTTAAACCAGGCCGGTAACCAACCACGTGAACGTGACTATGCATTTGTAGGTTCATTCTATGCATTTGCCATCTGGATAGGCTTGGGTGTTTTATATGTAAAAGAATTATTTACATCTTTTATTAAAAATCGGATGACTGCAGGTTTTGTTGCCGGTGCAGTATGCTTATTGGCAGTACCTGTATTAATGGCCAGCCAGGAATGGGACGATCATGACCGCAGTAATAAAACACTGGCACGTGATCTTGCTAAAGATTACCTGGAAAGCTGTGCCCCCAATGCCATTCTTATAACTTTTGGTGATAATGATACCTACCCGCTTTGGTATGCACAGGAAGTGGAGGGCATCCGTAAAGATATACGTGTTATCAACTCCAGCCTGTTGGGCACCGATTGGTACATCAACCAGCTCAGGTATAAAATAAACGATAGTGATCCTATCGATCCCATCTGGACAGTTGCTCAGTTAGAAGGTGCCAACCGTGATATTATTTATTCTCCCGAAGGGCTGTATGGCAACAATGCCACATTTTTAAATAAATACAGAACAAGGGCAGGTATCACTACCGATCCTGCACAACCAATGGATCTATATACCATGATGAAAGATTTTGCAGGCAGCGATGATCCGAGCAAAGTTGAAACCGGAAGAGATGGAAGCACCCTGAATATTTTCCCATCAAAAAGAGTTTCCATACCTGTTGATATAAACCTGGTAAGGCAAAATGGCACTGTTACAGCAACCGACAGTGTGCTTACACAAGTTGTTTTTGATATTACAAAAACTGCCTTATTTAAAAATGATGCTGCTATTTTAAACATCATTGCTGCTAATAAATGGAAACGCCCTATTTACTTTACCTCTCAGGATGCAGGTGGATTGGGATTCCAGAATTATATCCGCCAGGATGGTTTGACCTACAGACTGGTACCGGTTGCCAATGATGAAGTGAATGAAGACTGGGCTTATGATAAGATGATGACCCAATTTGCCTCAGGCAATGCAGATAAGCCTGGTGTTTATTTTGATGAGGAGAACCGCCGCCACCTGAATAGCATACGCATGGCTTATGCAGTTGCTGCATCAAACCTGGCCCAGGCCAATAAAAAGGAAGAAGCTAAAAAAATGCTGAATAAGGCAGATAAAATGATGCTGGAAGAGAACTTCCCTTATGGTATGGTAAGCCGTAACCAGCAGCAGAATTATATTTCTCTTTTAATGTTGCAGGCCACTTATGCTGCCGGCGATACCGTGCTTGCCGCTAAAATAACGAAGAGCCTGAAGAAGGATCTTGAGCAGCAGCTTAATTATTATAATTCCCTTGATGATGATAAGGCAGGTAATTTTGATTTTACTGACCAAAGCGGCCGCCAGGGTGGTGATAAAAATGCAGCACAACAGTTCCTGATGCGGATAATGCAATTAGAGCAACAATATAGAATGCAGGCAGGTTTACCCACAGAAACCCCAGGTCAAATAAATGCAAATCCTGTGACACCTAAAGCATCCGATTCACCCAAAAAATAAAATATATTTTTTATAAAAAAGATCCCCCGGAAATTTCCGGGGGATCTTTTTTATTTAACACTAAGAACAAAACGATACCCGTAATTGTTTCGTAATTTAGTTGACGGACCATTAACCATTAACCATTAACCATTAACCATTAACCATTAACTTTTAACCATTAACTTCCTTGTTAGGCTACAACTTCAGTAAATACGACCCCAATGAACAAGGCAAATCTCCTTTTGAGACCCTGCTGAATCTTTTTTTACAATTGCTCACTTACACCAATGGCGATTTTAATGAAGCCATGCAGTGGATGAATGAACTGGACAAAGAATATAAACTTACCAATGATGAATATGGCATAGGAGATTTTGTGGATGACCTGAAAGCAAAAGGATATATTGATGATAAAAATGAAACAGGTGAAATAAAAATAACTTCTAAAACAGAACAGGGCATCCGTAAAAAAAGCCTGGAAGAGATCTTTGGTAAACTGAAGAAAACAAAGCAGGGTAATCACCAGACCTTTAAGCCCGGTGGCGGTGATGAGATCAATCCCGAGACAAGGCCCTTTCAGTTTGGAGATACCATGGAGCAAATAGATTTTACCAACTCCATCCGCAATGCACAAATCAACCATGGCATTGACAGTTTTAAAATGCAGGAAGATGATTTAGAGATCAGGGAAACTGATTTTAAATCGCAGACCTCTACTGTTTTAATGATCGATATTTCTCACTCCATGATCTTATATGGTGAGGACAGGATCACGCCGGCTAAAAAAGTTGCGATGGCTTTGAGTGAACTTATTCAAACCAAGTATCCTAAAGACACATTGGATATCGTAGTATTTGGCAACGACGCCTGGACAATTGAAATAAAAGATCTTCCCTATCTGCAGGTGGGGCCTTATCATACCAATACAGTTGCAGGCCTGGAACTGGCCATGGATATTTTAAGAAGGCGACGCAATCCTAACAAACAGATCTTTATGATCACCGATGGCAAGCCTACCTGTTTAAAAGTTGGTAAGCGATATTATAAAAACAGTTGGGGTGTAGACAGGAAGATATTGAACCGCTGCATGAGCCTGGCAACGCAGTGTAAAAAAATAAAGATACCCATCACTACCTTTATGATCGCATCTGACCCCTACCTGCAACGTTTTGTTCAGGAGTTTACCGAAACAAATAACGGCAAGGCATTCTTTGCATCATTGGATAAACTGGG
>JBBSJI010000016.1:0-48729 GCA_038257425.1 Chitinophagales bacterium | reverse complement strand
GTGGCCTCGCCAAGAATCGAACTTGGATCTGGAGCTTCGGAAACTCTTATACTATCCATTGTACTACGAGGCCATAAGAATTTTAAATAAAGAACAAGGAATATTGAATGATGAAGTGCTTGTAAGACCGTTCCATCAACCTATGATCCCAAATGCAAAAAATTACTGCTGAATATTTTTACCGCTATGGCGAGCAATATTACGCCGAAAAATTTTCTGATAACAAGCATTCCATTTGGACCCAAAGCTTTTTCAATCCATTTTATAGATTTAAGCACTACATATATCACCAAACAGTTAATGAGTATGCTTATAAAAATATTTACATCATCATAATTGGCTTTTAAACTCATAATGGTGGTGAGCGTACCTGATCCTGCTATCAGCGGGAACGCAATAGGTACTACACTGCCGCTTTTAGGATCACTATCGGGTTTAAAAAAATCATGTCCTAATACCATTTCCAGGGCAATGATAAAGATAACAATGCTACCCGCTACCGCAAATGACTGAGTATCCAGTCCCAGTATATTTAAAAACTGCTGGCCTATTAATAAAAAAAATATCATTAAAGCACCAGATGCCAATGTGGCCTGCAGGGAGCGGATCTCCCCTCCCATTTTGCTACGCAATGAAGCAAAAACCGGAACATTACCTACCATATCAATTACAGCAAACAAAGTAAAGGTTACTGTAATGATCTCGTTGATTGCAATATCGCCAAATGTCATGATGCTTATTTAATTCTGCAAAGATAACAGCTGCCTGCAAAGTATATGACTGTTATTTTTTAGAAATATTTGGCTTTAAAATGAACATACTTTTTTTGGAGTTCCTGTAAACAGCTAATGCAAAGGCAATCTTCATACTTAGCCTGTATAAAAGCTGTTTCTTCAACAGATAACTGTATTGCACTGCATTGGCATTGTGTAATAGTACCTGCCTTACATTCAAACGAAATACTGCAGCGGGGGCAACGTTTTTCTTCGTGTTTACACATGGTTACAAAAATAAGCCGGCGCACAGGGCTGTGCACCGGCTATAAAATTAAAAGTTTAAACTCACTCCTGCCATAAAATTAAATCGGCGGCTGGTATAACCTCTTACTTCCGAATATTTTTCGTCGGTAATATTTTTAAGATCCACAAATGCCTGTATGTTTTTTGTAAAGCTGTATGTTGAATAAAGGTTCCAAACGTAATAAGCCGGCATCTCAACAGGTGGCGCAGCATATACAGCTTCGTAACGCTTACTGATGCTTTGAATACCGATATTCATGTTCCAGCTTTTACAAAGCTCAATACCAACATTTAAATTAATGGTTTGCCTTGGCCTGCGGTAGAGGTTAAAAAATGCAGTGTCCTTAGTACCAGTTTTAGTTTCAATCTTTCCGTCAAGATTTACATAATTGGCATTTAGTGTTACTTTACCAAAATCAACGCTGGCTTCCAGCTCCAGGCCTTTATCTTTTTGTTCATCTGCATTTATATAATAACTGGAATAGGTTGGAGCTCCTGCACTGTAAAAAACAATATTGTCTTTAATGTTCCTGCTAAAATAAACTGCCCTGATATTTACATTGTCTTTATAATATTGAACTCCGCCTTCTACGCTTAACGATCTTTCAGGTTTTAATTCTTCATTCGGGTTTTTATATTCGGAATAAACCTGGTATAAAGAAGGCGCTTTAAAACCCGAACTGATGTTACCAAAGATCTTTATCGAATTTTTAATTACATAAGAAGGATTAAAAGAAAAAGTAAACACATCGCCATACTTATTAAAATTATTGTAACGACCACCCAACTCTACATTAAAGCCGGCTATGTCTTTTACTACTATTGAAGTATAGGCTCCAAACTGTTTTACCTTTACGCTATCATCTCCCAGCGGTGTCGAGGAATAAGGGCCAAACATACTTACTGATGTATAACTCTGATCGGATAATTGATTGCGGTAATCGGCACCAACCAATATATCAATATGCTTTGTTACAGCTATGTTGCTGTACAATTCTGCAAAATGCGACTTGCCTGTATAATCTCCCTTGCTGTAATAAGCAAACCCTCCCCTGCTGGCTGAATCATCAATATATACCCTGTTTATTTTGTTGTAATTGTAGTTGAAATGCAAAAAGCTTTTACCAATGGTATAATCGGCACCAAAACCAACCAGGCCATTTTTATTTTTAATGATATAATCTGCATCATCTTTAAATGGCCCGGCATCTGCATCGGTTTTATAATTACTTAACTGTGTGTTGGCCCGAATGGAGAATTTATCATTTATTTTTTGGCTGATGTTTGCCCTGAAAATATTTTCATCCATACCATCTTTATCAAAATTATTTATACCAGTTTGATATTGTGCTGTGGAAAAACCTTTGCTGTATAATTTGCTGTACTGAACATTGTAGTTTGTATTCTTTACTGTTCCGTTCAAACCAACAGAGCCTTTAAATGTTCCATAACTGCCGCCTGCTAAATTTGCAGTTGCATTTATTTTTTTAGCCCCGCCTTTTTTGCTGATGATATTTATAACAGCAGCAATAGCATCGCTTCCATACAATGTAGATTGGCTGCCTTTTAGGATCTCGATCCTTTCTACCTGGTCAACACTTAACAGGTTCAGGTCAAATGCACCGCTTATGCCCGATGCATCGTAAACCGGAACCCCGTCCAGCAATATCAAGGTCTTACCTGCAGCTGCTCCACGAACATACACATCCTGGTTGGTGCCCAAAACATTGCTGCTGCCGTTTACAATAATGCCGGTTTGTGTGTTCAATACTTCGCTGATAGATTTACCCCTGTTACGCTGTAATTGCTCCTGGTCAATTACGGTAACCACTTTACCGGTGAGGGATTGCTTGATGGGAAATTTTGTTGCAGTAATAACAACTTCGTTTAAATTTTTTGCACTGTCTGCCGAAATAAGCTGTACTGGTTTTTGTGCGTACAATTGACTGCTGATTAATACAGCAGCCGCAATAAAAATTTTCTTTTTCATTTTTAAAAAGATTTTTTGTTGTGACTGCTTCCTGGAAAAAAAAGATAGAGATATAAAAGCTGTTGAGCCGTTACATTTCCTGCCTTTCACCCGAAAGCTTTAAATGATTGTTGATGAACCTGGCAGGTCTTCTGGCTTACAACACATTTCAAAAAACCTTCCCGTTTTTAAACAGTGGTTGTGAAGTTTGAAATGTTGCCCTAAAGCCCCTTTAGGGGTTTGGGGTGTTGCTTACAGCTACGGGGATAGCGCCGGATTTTGACCGGCTTCCCTTTTAATTCCATCCCGAAAGTTATCGGGACCGAAAACCAAATTCGCTGCAAATGTAAATACTTTAATGAAGTAGTTCCAAATTATTAATACCCAAAACAAATTATTAAAGAGCTTTCAGTATCTTTTCAGTATGCAAACAAAATCAGCCAAACTAAACCTGTTTTCGCTTACCATGCTCGTGATTGGCTTCGTAATTGGCATGGGTATTTTCAGAACAGCTGCTACCAGTGCCAAAGATGCTATTTCACCTGCTGTTTATTTCAGCGCCTGGGCCATTGGCGGATTGGTAGCTTTATGCGGTGCACTTACCTATGCAGAAATTGGCAGCCGCTATCCCGTTACAGGCGGCTATTACAAGGTGTTTGCAAAAGCTTATCATCCCAGCGTTGCTTTTGCCATTAACTGCATCATACTGGTGAGCAATGCCGCCAGCGTAAGTGGTGTAGCCCTTATCGGCAGTGGTTATTTATTAAAAATGTTTCCCGGTACCTGGACCGATATTGACAAAGCCCTGGTGAGTTCTGCCGCCATCATTGTTTTTTACATCATTAATTTAAAAGGGTTAAAAACAAGTTCAACTGCACAGAATATTTTAATGATGATCAAGATCACCATGGTGATCGTTTTAATATCCGCATTATTTTTTCCTGATAAATATGCAGTGGATGATGCTGCCAAAGCTGTGGCGGCACCACCACAAGGCTTTACCTGGATAGACTGGGTAAAAAGCCTGGGCATAAGTTTGATTGCTGTGTCTTTTACTTATGGTGGTTACCAACAAACCATTAATTTAGGTAACGATGTTCATCAACCTTCAAAAAATATTCCCCGGGGTATTTTTATCGGTATACTCATCATCATAGGCCTGTATATGCTGGTCAATCTCAGTTATTATACTGTAGTTGGTTTTAACCAGATGAAAGGCGAAAGAGAAATAGCCTATGTTGTTATAGACAAGATATTCGGGTCGGGCGGCGCAACTGTATTTTCTGCATTCCTCTTTTTAGGTGTACTGGCATATGTGAACGGATCACTGCTCAGCAACCCCCGGGTAATGTATGCTATGGGAGATGACGGAAGTTTTCCGAAGATATTTGCCAAACACAACGAAAAATCAAATGTTATTACTTTTTCGTTAACGGTGTTTTCAGCATTGTGCATTGTTATTCTTTATTTTTCCCAGGAGTTTGAAAAAATATTAACCTTCACCATCTTCCTGGATAGTTTTGGAATGGTGTTAAGCTGTGCAACCATTTTCTGGTTTCGTAAAAAAACAAAACACCTGGATGGGACCGGCATTTATAAAATGAAATTTTTTCCACTTATGCCCATCATATTCATACTGGCTTATCTTTTTGTAGCCATCAGCATAACCATTGCCGATCCTAAGGCGGCATTAACAGGGCTGGCTGTATTAACTGCTTTTATTGTATTGTATTTTATATTGCACAATAAAAAGAAAACCATTTTGCCAACTGAAAATTAAAATAAATGGATATCTCTTATATATTGAATGAGTTTGCCGAAGAAAGAGAAAACTATTTTAATGCGGTTTCTCCTCCCATTATGCAAACCAGCAACTTTATTTTTAATACGGTTGATGAAATGCGTAAAGCCTTTGCTGATGAGTATTCAACTTATTTATACAGCAGGGGCAAAAATCCTACAGTTGATATTTTAAGAAAGAAACTTGCTGCGCTGGATGGCGCCGAAGATTGCCTGGTATTTAACAGCGGTGCCGCTGCTATTTTTGTTGTGGTGCTTGCCAATGTAAAAGCGGGCGATCATATTGTTTCTGTAAACAAGCCCTACACCTGGGCACAAAAGATGTTTGATGTTATACTGCCGAGGTTTGGAGTAACCACTACTTATATAGATGGAACACAGATTGAAAATTTTGAAAGAGCCATCTTACCAAATACTACCGTTATCTATTTAGAAAGTCCGAATAGCTGGGATTATGCCCTGCAGGATCTGAAAGCCGTTGCTGAACTTGCCAGATCGGAAAACATTACCACAATCATTGATAACAGCTACTGCAGCCCATTGTATCAAAAACCAATTGAGATGGGTATTGATATCAGCATGCAGACCGCTACCAAATACATCAGCGGCCATAGTGATACGTTGGGTGGCGTGTTAAGCGGCAGAACAGCTATGATGGAACGGATATTCAACAGCGAGTTTATGACGGTGGGCAGCGGCATATCGCCTTTTAATGCCTGGCTATTGATAAGGGGATTAAGAACATTGCCTGCCAGGCTCGACAGGATAACCGTATCCACAAAAAAAGTAATTGATTATTTAAAAATGCATCCTAAAGTAGAAAGTCTTTTATTTCCATTGGATGAAAGTTTTCCGCAGTATGAATTAGCCAAGCAACAAATGATTGGAGCCTGTGGTTTATTAACGTTTATTATAAAAGCGGATAACATATCGCAGATAGAAAAATTTTGTGAGGACCTGCAACATATATTTATGGCCGTAAGCTGGGGTGGACATGAGAGCCTGATCATACCCAAATGTTCGGGATTACAACCTGCAGATTTTGACGCTGCCAATAAAGAGCACCGCATGATAAGGCTTTATGTGGGCCTTGAAGATGCAGATTATATTATTAAAGACCTGGACCAGGCTTTTGAAAAAATGGTATAGCCCTTTTACCGCTTGTATAATAGTAATGTTACTATTACAGACAGATTAATTATTTTTGGGCATGCGTTATCTATTCTTAGCCCTTACAACTTTTATCATTACTGCTGTTGCCCATGCCCAACAAAAGTGGAGCCTGCCAAAGTGCATTGAATATGCTATGGCTAATAATATTTCCATAAAACAAACCGACCTCCAAAGCCAGATAGCAGCATTACAGTTAAAGCAAAGTAAGCTTGACCAGATACCTAACTTAAATTTTAGTGGTGGCCCCAGTTATAACAGTGGCCGCAACCAGGATCCTACTTCTTTCAGCCTGATAACCCAAAGCTATGTATCAGCCAATATGCAGCTGCAAAGCAGTGGAGAGATATTTAATTTTTTTAGTAAGAAGAATACCATTGCTGCCAACGAATGGGAATTACTGGCAGCTAAAGCCAATACCGATAAATTAAGAAATGATATTGCCCTAACAGTTGCCAACTTATACCTGAATATATTATTAGGTATGGAGCAGGAAAAGATCGCCGGTGTACAACTTGAGCAATCTAAGGCGCAGTTGATTAATACCCGTAAGCTGGTTGATGCAGGCTCCTTGCCTGAATTAAATGCTGCAGAACTGGAAGCCCAGGTTGCCCGGGATAGTGCAACGGTTATAACCGCAAAAGGCAGCGTGATACAAAATAAATTATCGCTAAAAGCCTATATGGCGTTGGATGCAGCTACCCCTTTTGAAATTGAAACGCCGCCGGTTGAAAAAATACCGGTTGAAAAGATCGCTGACCTGCAACCCGAATCTGTTTTTACGATGGCCATGGCCAATATGCCGCAGCAACGTTTTAATGATTATAAAATAAAAGCTGCACAAAAAAGTTCGGTAGCAGCAAAAGGAAATCTTTATCCTACTGTTTCTGGTTTTGGAAATTTAGGAACCGGTTACAACAGCAGGGCGCAGGAAGTTACAGGGGTTACACAGAATAATGCCCCCTTTGGTAATGTTACCGTGGGATCCACCAATTACCTGGTTTACCCGGTTACACCATTTAACGATTTTAGCTATGGTAAAACTTCATTTTCTTCGCAGTTGAATCAAAATTTTCGTCAGTCAATTGGGCTTAGTATAAGTATTCCCCTTTTTAATGGATACACTTCCCGTACCAATTACGAAAGGAGCAAGATCAATATCAGGAACCAGCAATTGCAAAAAGAAGCCGATGACCAGAAACTGAAACAGGATATTTACCAGGCCTATAATGCCGCCATTATCGCCCTGGAAAAATACAATGCCGGTAAAAAGGCTGTAGAAACTGCTGAACGCAGTTATTACTTTGCACAAAAAAGATTTGAGGTAGGCATGATGTCGACATTTGAATTAATAACAAATCAGAACAACCTGTTCAGCACAAAATTGCAGAATGCCTTGAACCAATATGATTATGTTTTTAAAATGAAAGTGCTGGAATTTTATAAAGGGCAGGGGCTGAAATTCTAAAAAACCCCCTCCCGCTCTGAGAGAGAGAGGGTGAGGCCGCTGAATAAAGTTATATTGTACAAGAGTGCCCCGATAGCTATCGGGACCACAACAGTTTAATATAGATTAAATGCCAGTAACAAAAGATATTTATATAAAAATCTAAAACAAACTCCGCTGTTACTCCCCCTTTGGGGAGATAGAGGGGGCTAATAAAAAAATGAGTAAGTCAACAAAATGGATATTGATAAGTTTAACTATACTTGTAATATTGTTGGTAATATTATCGCAGGCGGGTGTGTTTGGCAAAGATGAAGGCTTAAAAGTTACTGCCGAAAAAGTACAAAAGCGTACCATTACCGAAATTGTAAATGCCAGTGGAAAAATTTATCCCGAAGATGAAGTAAAAGTAAGCCCGGATATAAGCGGGGTTATCACTGAGCTTAATGTACAGGAAGGTGATACCGTAAAAAAAGGACAGTTGCTGGCACGTATTGATCCTGATGTTTATAATATACAACGTAGCCAGGCTGCCAGCGGTGTGGTACAAACCCAGGCACAGGTAAGCAGTTCGCAGGCACAGGTAAGTAATGCACAGGCAGCCCTTGATGCATTGAATGCACAAATGGAACAGGCAGAAAGAACCTATAACAGGTCTAAGAAATTGTTTGATGAAAAAGTGATCAGCAGAAGTGAAATGGATGTAGCAGAATCTACTTTAAGAAGTGCAAAAGCCAATTATAATGCAGCTGTACAAGGCATACGTGGCAGCCAGGCGAATGTGCAAAGTGCCAGGGCTAATGTACAAACTGCACAGGCCAGTTTACAAAAAGCAAATAAAGATTTAAGCAGAACGGCTATTACAGCGCCGAGGGATGGCGTGATCTCTTTATTGAATGTAAAAAAAGGAGAGAGTGTTTCGGGTAATAGTTTTACAGTTGGTACTGAAATTTTACGCATAGCAGATATGAGTAAGATTGAGATACGTGTTGATGTTGGAGAAAATGATATTCCTAAAGTAAAGTTGGGCGACAGCGCAATAGTAGAAGTTGATGCTTACAGCGACAGGAAATTTAAAGGCATTGTAACGCAGATTGCCAGCAGCAATAATGGAGCAGCAGCCCAAAATGCTTTATCCAATGCCAGCAGTGATGTTACACAGTATAAGGTTTATATCAGGATACTTGAAGAAAGTTACCGTGACCTGTTGGGCAAAGGCACATTCCCTTTCCGCCCCGGCATGAGTGCCAATGCAGATATACAGACCAAGACGCATGCTAATGTATTAAGTGTACCTATTAATGCAGTTACCACCCGGGATAAGGGTGACAGTACCAATACAAAAACTTCAACGAAGAAAGCAGACGAATCAGATGTAAAGACTGCCACACTGGTTGATGACCTGGAAGTGGTTGCTTTTATAATTGATAAAACCGGTAAAGTGCAGAAAGTAAAAGTAAAAACTGACATACAGGATATAAACAATATAGAAATTGTATCAGGACTGGAAGAAGGCGACCTGGTGGTTACCGGGCCCTATGATGTAGTAAGTAAAACGCTAAAAGTTGGAAAGCAGGTGAAAGTAGTTGATAAAAAAGAACTGTTTGAGAAGAAATAAAAAGCCCCCTCCGCCCCCTGAAGGGGGAACCTGAAGCATTCTTATTTAAATAGGGCTTCTGCAATTGCAACGCTTTCGGTCTTACCTACATCAACTAATTTATCCCCGCTGTGATCGTAACCATAGATTGGGTGAGCAGCAGCAAGGCTTAGATAAGTATCCACCAATGAAAATTTTCCACGCTGTGGTATCAATTGGAAAATTTCTGGCTGAAAAACAACAATGCAACTATATGCCATTGGCTTAAGATTATCCTTTGCAATTGATATCCTTTCATCGCCGGTATTTGTATTACGCCAGCCACAGAGCCGGTTATCTTCATCAAATAAAAAATAACGGGAGGTTATCCTGTCTGTAATCCCAAAAGAAATAAGTGCATTTGTTCTGTTATGAAAAGCTACTAACTTATTTATATCCAGGTCAGTTAAGAAATCGGCATTCAGTGTTATGAATGGTGTGCTCTGTAAAAGATCTTTTGCTTTTAATAAACCACCACCGGTTTCTAAAAGCTGTTCCCTTTCATCGCTGATCACTATGTTACTGCCCCAGCTTTTGTTCTTTTCAATTGCATCAATAACCTGGTCTGCAAAATGGTGAACATTCACAACTACATCCCTAATTCCATATTGCTGCAGGTATTCAATATTATGTTGCAGTAAAGACTTACCATTAACCAATGCAAGTGCTTTTGGATGATTATCCGTCCAGGGTTTGAACCTGCTGCCCAGGCCCGCTGCAAAGATCATTGCTTTTGAAATATTCATAGTTTATGGTTGATTGTTCATAGCTGTTACATTGAATCCCTGAGCTTAGTTACCATTTTATAGCTCTCTTACCCAGTTTAATTGGTTTGTATGCTTCAACACTATGTTTACTTTAAATTTATTCCGAAGGTGCCGGGCCAATGCTTCTGCCGCATACACACTCCTGTGCTGCCCGCCGGTACAACCAAAATTTATCATCAGGTTCTTAAATCCTCTTTTAATGTAATCACTTACCGAAATATCAACAACATTAAAAACACCATTTAAGAAAAGGGGCATATCTGTATGTTGTTCTAAAAAATCCTTCACCGGTTTATCCAAACCATTTTGTGTTTTGTATACATCAATTCTACCGGGGTTTAAAATACCACGCATGTCAAAAACATAACCTCCCCCATTTTCTGTAATATCAGCAGGAATTCCTTTTTTGTAGGAAAAGCTGTTGATCGTTACCAGCAAAGGCGTATCTGCTGTAGCTTGTACAGGGGTGAATTCCTTTATCACTTCTTCGCTGATGCATATTTCAAGCACTCGCTTAAATTCGGGTAGAGCAATTCCAATATTCTGGTTATTCACAAACCATTGCAGGTTCTGCAATGCCAATGGGATGCTTGTGAGAAAATGTGCCTTCCTTTCAAACAAACCGCGGAAACCGTATGCACCAAGTACCTGTAATAATCTTATCAGCACATACCCGTTATACTGGCTGCGGAAAGTTTCCTTATCAATTGATTGACCAAGGATCTTTTCAAAGGAATCCATATAATTTTCCAGCAGCCTGCTTTTCCAGTCATCATTCAAATTTGCTTTTGCCTGCCATAGTAACGAGGCCACATCATATTGAGGTGCCCCCTGCATTCCTCCCTGGTAATCTATAAAGTGAACTGCCTCCCCCAAACCCCTTCCGGAAGAAGGGGCTACCATGATATTGCGGCTCTGGAAATCACGGAACATAAAAAAACGATACTCGGTATGAGAGAGATAATTACTCAAAGCTTCAAAATCATCTATCAGCTTTTGTTTATTATAAGGCCTGCGTAAGGCATCCAGGAAATAATATTTAAAATAAAACAGGTCGGCCATGATGGCCTGTTTGCCGAATGTAGTATTGGTGAGGCAATGGTTATAATCTAATCCTTCGTGGCCCTTAACCTGCAGCAAAGCAAGTTGTGCCAGGCTTTCTTTATACAGGTCATAAACTTCATCAGTAAAACCCTGCTCTTCCAGTTTATTCAGTAAAGAGGTATCGCCAAAGTCTTCCTGTATATAAATATTCTTATCGGCATTGATGCAGAATATTTCAGGTACTGATAAATTTAATTGCTTAAAATGTTTTGAGAAATAAATAAAGGTTTCATTCTCCGCCAGGTTTGCACCATAGGTGGCAATATAACTTTTACCGGCAGTATGAATACGATAATAATGCCGTTCGCTGCCGGCCTGGGGAAGTTTGTCAATAGCTGTTATCGTTTCCCCGCTATATTGCTTAAATAATTTCTCTATTGCTGTTGTTACCGTGTGCATATTTACCGATTGCCGGTAAAAATAGAATAAAATAAAACAGCCCCCAAACCAATAAGATACGGAGGCTGTTAATTCAATCAATCACTCCCCAACAACTTCCCTGCTGCGCTTTCTGAATCTCATCGAATCGCTTCCATCCATCTGTACAATAGCAGGATAAAATTTTCCCAATACATCCACCAATGCAGTTTGACATTTCATTACTTCATGAATATCCTTGTAAGCAAATGGTGCCTCATCCAGCCCTCCGCCAATCAATTTTACACCATGCGCCTTCAATTCTTTTTTCAAAGCTTCGTGTGTAATATTATTAAGTGCTTTAGTACGGCTCATCTTTCTACCTGCACCATGAGAAGCGGAATTGATAGAAGTAACTTCTCCTTTACCTTTTACAATAAAGCCCGGTGCCGTCATGCTACCCGGAATAATCCCAAGTACATTTTTACCTGCTGGTGTTGCACCTTTACGGTGTACAATTACTTCTTTACCCATCCCTTCAACTCCGCTCAGGGTTTCCTTCCAGGCAAAATTGTGGTGATTCTCTACCATGGCCAATGGTTTCTCTCCTATAGCTTTCGCAATTTTTGCATGAATGATGTGGTGACAGGCACTTGCATAATCACCAGCCAGATTCATCGCCAGCCAGTATTCCATTCCTTCTTCAGTATCTAAATCCAGCCACGCCAAATGTTTGGCTTCTTTTGGCAACACGGATTTTTGCATCGCAATTTGTGTGTAGTGATTGGCAATGTTTGCACCCAATCCACGGCTACCGCTATGGCTTAATAAACCAACATAATTACCCATTGGCAATTTCATCGGGTTTGAGGGATCTGTAATCTCTACTTTACCAAACTCCACAAAATGGTTACCGCTACCGGAAGAGCCCAGTTGCTTCAATGCTTTATGCTGCAGGTTCTGCAGAAAATGTATTTCACTGAATTCTTTCCGGTCAATTACTTCATGTTCTTTATTATCGTTGAATTCTTTTCCGGCACCAAACAATGTATGGGCAACCAATTCTCTTTGAAAATACGCTTCTCTTTTTTTCAGTTCATCAGGGTCAATAGCAAAAATGCTCAGGCACATTCTGCAGCCTATATCAACACCCACTGCATATGGAATAATGGCATTATCGGTTGCCAGCACACCACCAATTGGCAGGCCATAACCCTGGTGTGCATCGGGCATTAAGGCACCGGCAACAGCCACGGGTAATTTTGCAGCAGTTTGCATTTGAAGCAAAGCGCCTTCTTCAATTTGATCTGCGCCAAATATGCTGTACTCAACGCCTTTTTCTTTCAGTGAATAGACCTCCCCAAACCCCTCCAAAGGAGGGGCTTCGGATTCTGATTTTGCCAGAAGCTTTTCTGCAATGGGTGAAAGCGTGTTGTGAGTTTTATAATTTTCAGGTGCTACCAATACATCTTTTAATATCTGCAAAGCATCTTCCTCTGTATGATGTTTAAAGTGTGTGCTCATAGTATGCATGGCCACACTTACCACCGGTCCCTCTTCGTAGCCAATGGCACGGATCTGTTTTCCTGTTAGTTTTAATTTGCTCATATTTATTTTTTTTGAATCACGAAGGCTCAAAGTCACAATGATCACTAAGGCTTTTGTTGTACTTCGTGGCTTTGTGACTTTGTGGTTTAAATTATTGCTGAAAAAATCAGGCCAGTTAATTGTTTTAACCCAGTCTATTAATACATGCTGGGGAAGCATCTCAAGGTTATGATCCTTTAATTTTTTAGATATAATTGCACTGCATGAAAAAACCCCAACTTTTTGTCGGGGCTTTATTTGAATCAGTTTGTTTTGGTAAATTTTATGATACTGCATAACATGCCCAGCTATTGCCATAATCCCCTTTCGGACTAAAACAATTCACCGCTTCAATATGTAGTTGTATGCGTAACATGTTTTGTTGTTTTTAATTTTATTTGCCTTGCAAAGATGAATTTATTTTTTTGATACTGCCAAATTTTTGTGAAGAAATTTTAAATATATTTTTTGCTCTATAATTTTTACATAGCAGAAAGTATAATAAAATGAATGGTTTCAAAGAATGAAAATTAAAAATTAATTCCTGGAATTTGCACTTCAAAAATATACCAGTAACCAAAATTATCATCTTTTTCAAAATTAACTTTCCAGTTCCCGGATAGTTGCAACGCATCATTACCGATGTAAGCTTTAACATCGTAGGTTCCATCTACACTACATATTTGTTCTTCCACCAGGCAATTCGTTACAGCTATCGTTTCAATTTCAATGCTATCGTAAGCAGATTTATAATTATCTGCTATTGTTTTAAATTCCTCAATGGTGAGCGGAGAATATTCATTTAGCCTGATATTTTCTTTTCTGAAATGATGCGTCCACTCAATCGACTTTTTTTGCAGGATATAATTTATACATTCGTCAGAAGCTGCATTACTATTTTCATAAACCGGATCGGGGTAAAACTCATCATAAATAAAATTAGAGTTTGCATCCGGTATATTAATATCACTCATCTCATGCTCAAAAAGTTCTTCGGTTACAAAACGATAAAGCTCCCGAAAAGATATGTTTGGGCTGCAAACATCAAAATTAATATTGTACCCGTTAAGGTATTTTAACAGGCAACTCCATTCTTCTTCAATTTCAATATCTGTAATTTGAGTTACGGGTTTAAAATGTATGGGCCGGTCAATTTTATCAAACACTTTTATGTACACCGGATTTTCTGACTGTTTTTCAAATTCCATAATGTAATTCAGGAATTCATTTTCTATATTAGCCGGAAGATGATTGCCAGATTCCATATTACCAAACTCAGCTCCATTCTCCAGCATAAGTTTCATTTTTAAAAACTCATTTTCGGCTTTCAGCCGTTCTTCATCATTTAAATGGTTGAATTCTTGTGACATAAAAATATTTTTTAATAAACTACTTCTTCCAGCTGTTCTATAGTCGGCATTTCATTGTAAACTTTGCCATTCAATTCTCTGCCAGCTTTCTTTTTATTAGTACCGCCCCATTGTTTAAAGAAAAAAGCAACTTTCTTTTTTGAACACTGTTCCTGAATATCCAATACCCAATCGGCATCCATAGGCCTCGGCGTTCTCCCACTCTCACCTCCAACAATCACCCAGTCAATCTTTTTCAAATTCATTTTTGGCAAAGGCCCTATCAAAGGTTCGCAAGAAAGAAATTTAGTATGTGCATTCGTTTTTCTTAAATCATCAATCCGGTGCATTACTCTTTCGTCTTCCACTGAAACACCCATCCAGATATTATGTGTCCAGGTAAGTTCTTTGTGATATTTCAAAAGCATTTCTGACCTTTTGGTGAGTACCTGAAAAGTATGCTGTGGGCAGTTATTCATGGTATGAAAGATCTTTTTTATAAATTCCAATGGTACGCCTTTATGAAACATATCGCTCATAGAATTTACAAATACAACCTTTGATGATTTCCAGCTATAAGGTGTCAATAAAGAGTCTTCGTGTGTTCTTATCTTAAAGCCATCTTTATATTTATCAATACCCATAGCCTTCAATCGGCGTGTCATTACTTCTGCATAACAAAACTTACAGCCTGCTGAAATTTTATTGCAACCTGTGGTTGGATTCCAGGTCATTTCGGTCCATTCAATTGATGATTGTGCCATAATTATTTTATTTTGATATGCGATATGTTTCTGATTTTATGTAAATCAGAGTTTATTAATTTGAAATCTAAAATAACTTTGCCTTCATTCTCTAAATCTCTTAAGATAACATTAGCATCTTTCATTAAAAACCCTTCATTTAAAGAGTATAAGTATACTTCTTTATCATTTTGCAAATCCTGATTTAAAATTTTATTTCTTAAGCCATTAATAAAAATCTGTTTTTTGGAAGGTGTATTGTATTCTTCAAAGAAACCAGGTTGACTTATATTTATTTTCTCATTATCAATATCAAAATTTGCTTCGCCTGTTAACTTATCATGTCTCCAACAGACATGCAAAAATTTCTCAATTCCTAAAGTGTGATTAGTGCCAAAGATAAGGCCATAAATTCCCGAAGGTTTTTTTATTGAGAAGGGTGCTAAAAAATATTCTTTATTATTTGGAATCATAGATCTATAATATGATAATATTTTTCGATGAATATGATAATAGCTTTGTTCTTCTAATTCCTTCCTTGTAATTTTAAAGTACTTATTAAATTCCTCTACTTCAGCAAATCTCTTAATATAAGACGATGATATAAAGAATAAAAAGTCAGTTTGTTTTAAAGCAATTAGCTTTGAAAATATACCTCCTGTAATTTGTTTAATCCCGTTTTGATCTAAAAACAGAAAATTAGCTGTTAGCTTCATTGATTCAAAGTACTTTCCAAAAACAACTCCAAAATCTTCATTATGATATTCAACATTATATAAAGAAGTGTCTGCAATTAATTCAAGATTATTAATTAATAGCTCATACTTCTCTTTTTCAAACTCATTAATAACAACTGTAATTTTCACATTACTTTTTAATATTAATTCTCTGTTTTCATTAAGAACCTTTAAGATTCTCATTGGGCTTCCATAAATATTACTAGTATCTTTCCCTTCCCCACCAAAAAGATCAAATATTTGGATTTCTTTCCAAATAATTTCTTTCCTAGCTATAAATACAGGCAGCCATTCCTTAAAATAATCTTCGAAAATTTCCAGTTTATCTATAGTGCCTTCATCAAAGGGTTTTTGGAATAAATCTTTTCTTGCCATATTTAAGCAATTAGTTTGCATAAAGATAAATTTTAATAATTAAAACAATTTCCCCTGCTGCCCCGGCCTCCTGAACAGTTTTGTATTCAAACTCCACTCCTCTGCATTCATGTTGTACAGCTTACCGTACTTTTTATATTGCTGTGCCACCATATCGGCAATACTTCCCTCGCCCCGCATACGCACACCCCAGCGGGTGTCGTTCACTTTTCCATCGTGGCTTTGTTCTATTAAATGCCAAACCTTATCAGCATGGTTGGGAAAGTTTTTATACAGCCAGTCGTGGAATAAAAATTTGATGGCTCCATTTAAACGAATGAAAGTATAAGCTGTAAAAGTTGCTCCGTTATCTGCTGCGGCTTTCATAATCCGTTGCATTTCGTGTTCGTTCAGTCCGGGTATCATCGGGCCCATCATAATGCCCATGCGTACGCCGGCGCTACTTAATTCATTAATCACTTTTAATTTTTGTTTGGCGGTGGTAGTCCGTGGTTCCATACTGCGCCGCAGGTCTTCATTAAAAGACGTGATAGAAACCATGGCAGATACAATTCCTTTCTTCGCCATTTCCTGTAATACATCTTTATCTTTTAGTATCGAGGAGTTTTTGGTAAGTATGCCCACCGGCTGATTAAATTCATTGCATACTTCCAGCAGTCCTCTTGTTAAACGATACTTTTGTTCGGCAGGTTGATAGCAATCTGTATTGCCACTGAGCATGATGGGTGTACCCTCCCATTTAGGGTGCATCAAAAATTTACGGAGTAATTGCGGTGCATTTTTTTTGATCAAAATCTTTTGCTCAAAATCCAGCCCGGCACTGTAACCCCAGTATTCATGCACATTACGGGCATAGCAGTAAATGCAACCATGCTCACAGCCGGCATAAGGATTCATGCTGTATCCCATGCCCACATCCTTGCTTTCTACTTTGTTCACAATGGTCTTTGATTGCATCTCCAGGTATTGCGTACTCAGATCAGTGGCTTCCCAATCATCTATACCTTCTTTATGTTCCTGTGCAGATTCATTTTTCAGGAACCTGTTCTTTGTGTTGAACTGTGCTCCTCTTCCTGCCAGGTATTGCACTGATTCTTCCTGTGCTGCTGCGGTCACTTTGTGATGATCCTGTTGTAGTTTTTTATTTTCCATGAGTTGTTTTTTATTACACGAATTAAAAGGCACGAATTACACGAATTCCTTGCTCATTATTTTTTAGGTGACTTGTTTAGCCACAGAGGCACAGAAACACAGAAAATTTTTATTGATGTGCTTCTCTTTTTCTCCTTTCCCCTCTTAGCCAAATAATTCACCCTGTTTGGTAGCCACCGGTAAATTTTCAAATTCAAAACGCCTGACTATTTCATACTTGAATTCTGCTAACGGCCGTTTTAATAACAACATGGCATCGGCTATAAACCTGCCGGTAAAATGTTTGTGGCTATATTCCAGCCAGCCCTTTTCATATTGCCAGGGCAATAGTTTTCTTGCAATCGTTAAATGTGGTTCTAAAATAAAATGCGGCTTGTTATCATCATTCAGTTTCATCAGGCGCTGCATTTCTGTACGTATTTGTTTTACCAGACCCTGTATCGGCACTTTGCTGGTGATATTGATGTAAATAGTATGGCTGGGAAAACTACCATAGTCTTTCAGCTCAATCTTTATAGGATGGTAACCCATGGCAATGGTTTTTAAATGATTGACTATACGTTCCTCGATCATCTCGTATTGGATAAAACTGACTAATAAAACAAATGGTTTAATGTACAGTGCATGCTTGCTATCATAATTGTCAGCAAATTCGTGCTTTATGTGCATAAGCTTTTCACGTAAGGCTTCATGCGGATTGAGTACCAGCATGTATTCATATATTTTATAACCAGGCAAAACACTTGTAAGATCTCTTTCTTTTGGTTTAATAACTGTGCGATTTTCTTTTGGTTTATTTTTCATACCATTATTTTAATTAGACTTATAAAGATGTTCGTTCATATTTTGCGATAACCGCCGTTGGGGTATCAGCAAAATTTCGTTTGCTTATTGTAACTTTATTTATGTGTTTTCATTATTCATTAACAAAAGAAAGAGCTGAAATAGAAATTCAATTGGGCGCAAATTGGGATGATGACTGGGTTCCTGTCAATTACACAAATGGCTTTAGTTTTCCGCTTATGCCTGTCATTACTCAAACGGAACCTGCCAGGATCCAGTTATATAACTGGGGTTTAATTCCTCATTGGATAAAAACCAAAGCCGATACCGATAAATTGAGAACTCAAACTTTAAATGCCCGTGCTGAAACTGTTTTTGATAAACCCTCATTCCGTTCTTATATTATTAATACCCGTTGTTTAGTAATTGCTGATGGTTTTTTTGAATGGATGGATTTTCAAAAAAAGAAATATCCGCATTACATTTATTTAAAAACAAATTCAGTATTTTGTTTTGCAGGTATATACTCTTCCTGGACTGATAAAGAAACAGGCGAACATGTAGATACTTATTCAATTCTTACAACAGATGCAAACCCAATGTTGGCCCGGATCCACAATAGTAAGCAACGAATGCCTGTAATTATTCCTACAGATCAATACAAAAAATGGTTAACCCCAAATTTGTCAAAAGAAGAGATAAAATCTTTCTTTAATCCTTACCCGGAATTTGAAATGCAAAATCATACTATCAGTAAGCTCATAACTTCCAGAACTGAGAATCCAGATGTTCCGGAAGTGCTTAACCCTTGTTCATACCCCGAGTTGCTTTTAGCTGAATAATAATCCCTGGCCTGTAGCAGCCGGAATACATTCAAATTCAAACCGCTTAACCACCTGGTATTTCTTTTCATGCTTCGACCGCTTTAATAAAAGGAAGGCATTTGCAATAAAGCGCCCGCTGAAATGATGATGTTGGTATTCCTTCATAGCTTCCAGGTAGTTCTCTTTTTCTATCCTTCCTGCCAATGTAATATTCGGATCCTGCAAAAAATGTGGGTCTTCTCCCGCTGCCTTCATTAAAATTCTTGCCTTTTTTAAATTCTTAATCAATTTTAAAACTCTTGGCTGATTGGCTATCCTGATAAAAATTGCATGCATAGGATAACTACCATAATCCTTTAGTTCAACGGTAAAAGGCTTTTCATCCCTTGCGATCAATTCCAGGCTGTTAATAATTCTTTCTTCCGTCATTTTTATTGCACTAAACCTGGCCAATGAAATATTTGCCCTTCCTGTTTGGGGTTGAACAATATTATATTTTATTGTCAATTCATTTCTCGATTGCTCTACCCTGTTCCTTAATTCTTCGGGCAATTCTATTACCACCAGGTACTCATACAGATGTAGTCCGGGTAACTGAAAAGGTTTATCCATACCAAATAGATTTTGAAATGAAAAATTTGTTTGCCAATTTATTTAGTATAAATTTACTAATTAAATTAGTTATGGCAAAATAATTGTTTGTTTTTAGCATCGGGATAAAATCTTAATATATGGAAGTAGAAAAATATTTTGCCCCCGGATACCGGGGCACCAAAGAGTTCAAACAACGGGACGTACCGACTGCAAATGCCACAGGTTTTGGGGCTGCTGCTGACGATTATATGGAACGGGGGATTGACCTGAATGAGCAGTTGATCAAAAACAAGCCTGCTACTTTTTTCATGAAGGTAAATGGTGACAGTATGATCAATGCCGGTATTCATAGTGGTGATCATGTAATTGTTGACCGGTCTCTCAAACCGCTAAGTGGTAAAATAGTGATCGCTGTGCTTGATGGGGAAATGCTGATAAGGCGACTGGAAAAAACAATGAACAGAATGCGGCTGATCCCCGAAACAACAAAACTTTCGCCCATTGAAATAAGTGAGTTTAGCGATTTTGTTATTTGGGGTGTAGTAACCTATGTAATTCACCAGGTATGAAGGCGATTGTAGACTGTAATAGTTTTTATGCTGCATGCGAAAAGTTATTTAAACCTTCGCTCCATGGAAAACCTGTAGTAGTATTAAGCAATAATGATGGCTGCATTGTTTCCAGAAGCGATGAAGCAAAAGCCCTGGGTATTCAAATGGCCGGGCCCTATTACCAACATAAAAAAGAAATTGAAGAAAACAATGTTGCTGTTTTTTCCAGCAACTACCATTTGTATGGTGACCTGAGCTGGCGGGTAATGGAAACCTTACGTATGCTCTCGCCACATGTAGAAGTATATTCTGTAGATGAATCCTTCCTTGACCTTACAGGTATTGATGAATCCAAACTATATGATTATGGAATATTTTTAAAGCACACTACAGAATTATGGACAGGTATCCCTGTATCAATAGGCATTGCGCCTACGAAGATTCTATCCAAGGTAGCGAACCGGCTTGCAAAAAAAGATAAAGCCGGAACCAAAGGAGTAATGATCCTTCAAACTCCCGATCAACAGATGCATGCATTACAAAAGACCCCTGTTGGAGATATATGGGGAGTAGGTGCTGCCGGTGCAAAAAAATTAAATTTATACAATATCAATACTGCCTTGCAACTGCGAAATATGAGCGAAGAATGGGCAAGAAAGAACCTTGGCGGCGTAGTGGGTATTAGGCTTATAAAGGAATTACGGGGAGAACCATGTATTGAAATGAAAGATCCGTTGGAAACAAAAAAAATGATCGCTACCACCCGGATGTTCGGCAAACCCGTTTACGAAGTCAAGGAAATAAAAGAAGCTGTTGCCACTTACATAACCAGGGCGGCTGAAAAATTACGCAGACAGAATTCTGCAGCAAATACGATCAGTGTTTTTGTTGTAACAAATAATTACACCGACGCTTACGAATATAAACCAGCCAGCGCTTCATTGTATACCATACTACCTTTTGCTACTTCACTCACTAATCTCCTTATTGTACATGCTATGCCTTTAGTAGAAAGACTATTCTGCAAGGGAAGTAAATATTTAAAAGCAGGTGTAATATTGAGCGGACTGGTACCGGAAAACGCAGTACAGTCAAATTTATTTGAAAAATCACTTCATCCAAACGACAAAGAATTAATGAAGATGATCGATAATGTAAACTTCAGTATGCGGAATGACATTTTAAAATTTGCCAGTTCAGGAACAAAGCGTGACTGGAAAATGCGGCAGGAAATGAGAAGTCCCCGCTATACCACCAGGTGGAATGAATTATTTGAAGTCAGCTAATAGATAAGCTGTTGTTGCTGATAACGGGATCATCGGTAGAAAAGGTAAATATGATCTGGCAAAGGTATTTGTGCAATCATTTTCCACAACTATTTATTTACAGGCTATTCAGTGGAAATATTTTCCCCAGCACCCTGTTCTTAAAATTATATGCATTTTGAATTTAATGCATTAAAGCTCTTATTTATAATGTATTCCCAGTGTGAATATCTTAAAAAAAAGACAATACAGTGTGGCACGGTTTTATGATTTACTTATTAAAAGTAAAGAAATGAGAAAGCAAATTAAAGATTTTACTATAAGCCAATTTAAAGATGGTCGTAAAAATGCATCTGCCAAAAAAAATCCACGTTATATATACACAGAAGCAGATCTTGGTGAAGGAATACTTGATGTAGGAGTCACTGCTAATTACTTAAAGACGTTGCGTGATCAACTGGAGCCCAGCTCATGGTACCCAATGCTAAAAACCCAATGGAGTTAATATTATAATTCTTAGCTTTTAAAGTCAATTACTTCTATCCAAAAGCAGTAAAACTATTAATTTTGCGGCAACGCAAAATTATGATCAAAGCAAAAAACGGGAAATGTGCCGTTATAGGTTCAGGTGTATCAGGGCTTGGCGCTGCAATACGCATGCAGAACAAAGGTTACCAGGTCACCGTTTTTGAAGCCAATTCATTCCCCGGCGGCAAATGCTCAACAGAAACTAAAGATGGATACCGGTTTGACATGGGGCCTTCAGTTTTTACCATGCCTCAATATGTAGATGAATTATTTCTCCTTTCGGGCAAAGATCCACGTGAACATTTTAATTATATCCCCCTGGACCCAGTTTACAAATATTTTTTTGAAGATGGAAACACGCTGGATGCCTGGCATGGTAAGGAAAAATTTGCGGATCAGCTAGCAGCTAAAACAAAAGATAAAAAAGAAGATATTCTTAAATATCTCGATAAGACAGAGGTTATATATAATTTAACCGATGAGGTCTTCTTAAAGAATTCACTACACCGCCTTACAAATTTTTTTACCTGGCCTGTGCTGAGAGGCATATTGAACTTTGGCAAGATTGGCGCATTTAATACCATGAATGGTGCTAACCAAAAAGCATTCAAAGATTTCCGCCTGGTAAAAATATTTAACCGCTATGCAACTTATAATGGCTCCAGCCCCTATTTATCGCCGGCCACATTAAATGTGATAGCACACGTTGAGATTGTAAAAGGGGCCTTTTACCCCGAGGGAGGCATGTTCAGCATTACTGCATCATTAGCTAAGCTCGCAAAAGATATTGGCGTGCAGTTCAATTTCTCTACGCCTGTTACAGAAATTTTGATCGAGAATAAAAAAGCTATTGGTTTAAGAACAGATAAAGGAATAGAGCATTTTGATACCATCATCAGCAATATGGATGTTTATAACAGCTACAAAAAACTGATGCCTGCTGTTAAAAGGCCAGCCAAAACTCTGGATCAACCCAAATCAAGTTCAGGTATTATCTTTTACTGGGGCATAAAAAAAGAATTTAAAGAGCTTGGGCTACATAATATTCTTTTTAGCGAAAATTATGAAGAAGAATTTGATACCATTTTTTCCAAACAATCCATCTACCACGATCCCACCATATATTTAAATATTACCAGCAAGCATACGCAAACTGATGCACCGCCCGGTTGTGAGAACTGGTTCTCTTTTATTAATGTACCCAACAATGCTGGCCAGGATTGGGATGCATTCATTAACCAATCCCGGGAGAACATGATCAAAAAAATTAACCGCGTTTTAAAAACAGATATAAGCCCGCTTATTGAAAGTGAAATGGTTTTTGATCCAAGAGTAATTGAAAGCAGGACCTCAAGTGCCTTTGGTGCCATTTATGGCAACAGTTCCAACAATAAATTTGCTGCTTTTTTAAGACATGCTAATTTTTCAAAAGATATAAAGAATTTATACTTCTGTGGTGGCAGCGTTCATCCCGGTCCCAGCATTCCGCTTTGCCTTTTATCGGCTAAGATCACTACAGATTTAATTAAATAAAATATAGAACAGGGCGGCTTATTTAGTTTAATTTTGCCCCGATTTTATTTTTAACAACGCAACTGCTGATACAACTTACACTGAAAAGCATATTCCAATAATTTTCAGTTTTATAAAACAATGAGCAATCCGGCCATTATAGAAATTAAGGACTTAACGAAGACATTTAAGAATTCTACTGAGCCGGCAGTAAATGGTATCTCTTTTTCTATAAACCGGAACGAGATCTTTGGGTTGCTTGGCCCAAATGGTGCAGGAAAAACCACTACAATTTCTATTCTTTGCGGACTTTTTCCGCCAACCAGCGGTAAGGTTTTAATTGACGGTAAAGATTTACATACAGAGCTGCCCTTAATAAAAAACATCATTGGCATTGTACCCCAGGATATTGCTTTGTACCCCACACTTTCGGCCCGTGAGAATTTAGCTTTTTATGGAAGCATGTATGGCCTGCACGGAAAAAATCTTACCCATAAGATTGATGCCTGGTTAGAAAAACTGGGATTGACCGATGCTGCAAAAAAACAGGTTTCTGCATACTCTGGCGGTATGAAGAGAAGGGTAAATTTAATTGCCGGTGTTTTGCATGAGCCCAAAATTTTATTTTTAGATGAGCCGACTGTAGGCGTTGATGTACAGAGCCGAAATGTGATCCTCCAGCATTTGAAAGAAGTGAATGCATCGGGTACAACCATCATCTACACTTCTCATCATATGGAAGAAGCTGAAAATTTTTGTACCCGGGTTTCTATAATTGATCATGGAAAAATATTAACCGAAGGAAGCCCTGCTGAATTGATCAGGGATAATGCAGGATCCACCAATCTTGAAAATGTATTTTTAAATTTAACCAACCGCAAATTAAGAGACTGATGATGATTAAACTATTGGCTACGGTTAAAAAAGAAACTTTACTGCTCCTCAGGGATAAAGTGGGGTTGTCTATTTTATTCCTCATGCCAATGGCATTGATCTTTGTGATGACTCTGATACAGGATTCGGCTTTTAAAACAATGAATGAAAAAGGCATTCCCATTGTTTTTGTAGATAATGACAGGGATTCTTTAGGCATATTGATTGAACAGGGCCTGCGCAATAATGACCTTTGTGAATTTAATGAAACTATTGATGGAAAGCCTGCTACTACAGAATCGGCGCTGAAGGCCGTTGGAGAAGGAAAGTTCTTAATTGGCATAATTATTCCCAAAGGCGCAACAGATGCCATCAAAAAAAATGTAAGCCAGTTGGTAAGTGAAACATTAAACGGAGAAATAGTTGCACCGGAAAAATTTAAAGACATTCAGGATTCAGTAGAGATCACCATCATGATAGACCCTGTAGCCAAAAAATCTTTTTTAATATCTGTTACCAGCAACCTGCGTGAATTTATTTCGGAGATCAAATCAAAGATCATGTTCCAATCTTTTTCTGAGCAGATAGCCGAAGTGATCCCGGATAAATCGAATACTCCAAAAAATACTTATCAAAGATCCCAGATCATAACATACAAAGAGGTTTACGCTTCCAAAGCGGAAAATAAGATCGTGCCCAATGCGGTACAGCACAATGTACCTGCATGGACCATCTTTGCTATGTTCTTTATTGCCATACCACTTTCGGGAAGTATCATTAAAGAAAAAAATGAAGGCAGCGTATTCCGCCTGCACACCATGCCCACGCCATACCTGTTGCTGGTGAACGGCAAGATCATTGTATATGTGATGGTATGTTTGATACAATTTATTTTAATGCTTTCAGTAGGGCAAATATTTTTACCCATGCTGGGTTTACCTGCACTTGTTTTAGGTAACAGCCTGCCGGGTATTTTTATTTTAACGCTGGCAACAGCATTTGCTGCAACAGGCTATGGTGTGTTGGTTGGTACTTTAGCAGCAACAGAACACCAGGCAGCCATCATGGGCTCTTTATCCATACTTTTGTTATCTGCATTGGGCGGTATCTGGGTACCCAGTTATGTAATGCCCGAAGTGATGCGTAATATCAGTTCCTTCTCACCATTGAACTGGTCGCTTGAAGGCTTCTATAAATTGTTTTTAAGAGGTGGCACTGTAACAGATATATTACTGGATTCGGGTAAATTGATGCTCTTCTTTTTAGCGACCATGGCCATCTCCTATATCTATAACCGTAAAAAAAGAACAGTTTAAAATATGAATGCAGCCATCATTATTAAAGAGATAAAAAACTATATAGAAACTAATATTCTTGCGGAGGCTGTAGAAATTGAAGACACAACAGACCTGAAAAAAGCAGGCATCGATTCATTTTCAACGGTAGAGATCATTCTTTTTATTGAGCGGAAATTTGGCGTTTCCATACCAGATGAAAAATTAATACCCGATAATTTTAAAACCCTGCAGGCGCTGGCTGCAACTGTGCAGGAACTGATGCCAGATGCATCTTAAAGCATACATGAGCATGACTCCTTTTAATAAATCTCAACTGCCGGAAAAAGTTTTTTTAAGTGGCGCAGACTGTTTTCACCTGGTTTTAGACAAGCATGCAAAGAAACATGGAACCGGTGGAAATGTTATGCGAAAGATCTTTTATTTTAATGACTCATTATCCTTTCAAAAAATAAATACAGTTCTAAAAAGCTCTCCGGTGATCCACTGGCTTTGTAATATCAAACTGGTGCAGGGAAGTTTGTTTCAATTACCATACTGGAAATATACAGACCTACAAAATGAGATCATCGTACTGGAACATCATGCAGTAATTGAAAATGAAGTTCCTCAATCCATCCTGTCAAGAGATATAACCATTGAGTCTTCTATGTTTATAGAGGCCGACCTGATTCATTTCCCTTCGGGTGGCTGTGCTTTTGTTTTATCCTGGAACCATATATTGCTTGATGCAAAAGGAACAACACTTTTATTCGAACACCTGGATCATATAACCGAAAACAATCCCAACAGGCAGGAGGCATTTTTTCCTGGTAAGGAAAAGAAAGCAGGGCTGTTAACCTATATCTCAAACATGTATAAGGTTAAAAAGTTTGTGCAATCATCTTCCAGGCCACCGGTTAGTTCAGTTGCATATGGCAAAACAAAAAGCGTTGGTAATATCATAGCTACAAAAGTTGTTGCTTTTACTGCAGGTGAAACAAAAATAATTTCTGAAAATGCTTTTAAAAAAGGTTCACACTTTGGGCCCACATTATACTTTATTGCCTGTTGTGCTCATGTAATCCATGTAATTAATAAAGAAAGAAAGAATGCAGGAGACCTGTGGTTACCTGTTCCGTATGATGGGCGGTTAAGAGGCGCTTCAGGTCCGCTTATCTCTAATTGTGTTTCATTTTTATTTTACCGAATTCCTCAAACTCAGTTGAACACAATAGCTGAAACAGTAAAATGTTTAAGTGAGCAGATGAAAGCCCAGATAAAGGATAGCATTCCGCAGATATATACCATGTTCCTGAATATGATGCGGTATATTCCTTTATGGCTGTATTATTTTCTCATCAGCCGCACAGGCAAGGGTGTTTTTGCAAGCTTTTTATATACTTCCACGGGTGATAATTTCAATGAATTAACATCTTTATTTGGCGAGCCAGTTAAAAATATAACCATGATACCGGCATTGACCTTTCCCCCCGGCCTTACCTTTGTTTTTTTAAAACACAATGAAACTCTTAATATAAATATTGCTTATTCACCTGATATTATAACCGATAATGAACTAATTTTAATTGAAGAAAGATTGAAGGATTTATTACTGACTGCTTATTAATGGAGACTATTCAAAAAACTGATGTGCTGATTTTGGGCGGCGGCTCTGCCGGCGTGGCTGCTGCTGTAGCTGCGGCCCGTAAAGGATTACAGGTGATCCTGGTTGAAAGGAATACTTTCCTTGGGGGTAAGGCTACTGCTGCTGAAGTGGGTACTGTTTGTGGGTTATATAAATTCACCAAAGAAGAAAATGCAGAATATATAGCAGATGGTTTTGTAAAAGAATTTGCAGAAACTTTACAAAAAAGATCAAACACAAAACCGCTCCACAACACAGATGGACTTCATTATTTACCCTATAACATCGAAGCCTTTAAAATTATTTCTGAAAAATTTTTAAAAGAAAATAAAGTGATTGTACTCTTCAATGCTGTATTGAAAATGGTACAAATTGAAAATGGAAAAATTGTTTCGGTATCTGTAATTGCAGCCGGTAATCCCATTACCATTCCATTGAGATCAATCATTGATTGCTCCGGCGATAGTATCATCAGCAGGGCAGCCGGTCTTCCTTTAATAAAAAGTGAATATTACCAGGCAGCAGCACAGGTATTTACTTTACAAAATGTGGATGAAGATAATGAAGCCAGACTTGGAATGATATTGATGAAAGCATTAAGGTCAGCAATTAATAATGATCTGCTGGGTGATTTTTACGACCGGGTTTATATTATACAGGGATCTCTCCAAAATAAAGCTGTAAGCCTTAAAATAGGGATTCCTTTATCCGTTACCAATGACCCTGGCAACCTGCAGGAATTAAAAACAGTTGCTCAAAGTTTTGTCGAAAATCTTTCGGCATTTTTAATAGCACATGTTGCTGCATTTAAAAATGCATCTATAAAACATATAGCACCAGAAGTAGGAACAAGGATCGGGCAACGCAGTATGGGTAAATATATATTGAGCGAAGAGGATGTGTTGCACTGCAAGAAATTTAACGATGCGGTGGCAAGCTCTGCCTGGCCAATTGAAGAATGGGGGCAGCAGCGGCGTGTGAAGATGCGGTATTTCAACCTTAATGATTATTACCAGATACCAGCCGGCTGTTTACAATCCAACAGTATTGATAATTTATTTTTTGCAGGAAGAAATATTTCTGCAACTGATGGTGCCATAGCAAGCGCAAGGGTTATGGGTATATGCCTGCAAACAGGCTATGCTGCAGGCTGCATGGCCGCTGCCGAAGCCCTGCATCTTTCCATAATCGATGCTGTTAAAGAGCTTCAAAACGGGCAATTGTAAGTATTTTTGCGGGATGAATAATTTGCCTGTTTACGAAATTCTGAAACAAGCGGCACATGACTGGCCTGCCAGTCCCGCTGTTTATGATGAGCATGGGATGATGACCTTCGGGCAATTATATAATGAAGCTGAATCATTACGTTTACAATTAAAAAACCTGGGGATTAAAGATGGGATGGGAATTGGTGTAATGGCTGCCAATGGAAGAAATTTTATTATTGGCATTTTTGCAGCTGTAGGTACCGGGGCTGCTGTTATGCCCATGTCGCCCCAATTAAAACAGGCAGAGATCGATGATATTTTAGAAGAAACAAAGCTACATGCCATTATTGATGACCACTCTTCTTTACAACCATTGCACAATATTGAAACGGTTATGCCGCTTACCCACGGTTCATTCCGCTTTTCATTTACAGGCGTACCGGAATCAATTGTATTTGCGCCATTTGTACAGCAACCTGCCTTTATTAGATTTACTTCCGGCACTACGGGAAAATCAAAGGGTGTATTGGTTTCCCATCAATCTGTTTTAGACAGGATACAGGCTGCCAACCGGGGACTTGAACTTGGGCCATCCGATACTGTTATCTGGGTGCTGCCAATGTCCTATCACTTTATTGTATCTATTATTTTGTATGTAAAGTTTGGTGCCGCCATAGCTGTTGCAAAAGATTTCCTGGCAAAAAATATAATTGAAATCACCAACATGCACAAAGGAACTTTGTTGTATGCTTCACCTGTGCAGGTGAGGCTGCTGGCCAATGATGCAGGAACAGAACAGATGCCTTCACTAAAGAAAGTGATATCTACCTCTGCAGCAATTGGCATAGATGTATGCAACGCTTTTAAAAAAAGATTCGCTATTGATGTAAGCCAGGCCTATGGTATTATTGAAATTGGCATTCCCATTTTAAATTATATAAAATCTGCCGAGCATCCCGAAGCAGTTGGATATGCTTTGCCGGGATACATTGTTGATGTATTAGATGAGAACAATGAACCGCTGCCGGCTGGTGCAACTGGCACCCTGGGCATTAAAGGACCGGGTATGTTTGATGCATACCTCTCTCCTCCTACCTTACAAAAAGATGTTTTAAAGAACGGTTATTTTTTAACGGCTGATTACGCTTCTAAAACTGACGATGGATTAATCAAAATCGAAGGCCGCTCAAAATCTGTTATCAATATATCAGGCTTAAAGGTTTTCCCCGAAGAAGTGGAGGCAGTGCTTGAACTTGTACCGGAGATAAAGCAGGCCCGTATCAGCAGCAGTCCACATCCACTACTTGGACAGATCATTGAAGGAGAAATTGTTTTGCAGGAAGGTGCAACGATAGATATTGAAGCTGTTTTAACCTTCTGTAAAAAAAGGCTGTCGGCTTTTAAAGCGCCACAGCGTATAAAAATTGTGGAGTCTTTACCAATGACGGGAAGCGGAAAGTTGCAAAGGCATTAAGCGTTAATGCTTTTCAATTTTTCATAGATCACGATGTTCATCAGCACCAGCAGCATGCCATAAAATACATCTTCAAATGGTATTGTATAAATTCTAATACCCAGGTTTTCCGCATCATTATAAATTACAACGGGAATAGCTGTAAGCAATCCGTTTACGATTAAAAAAGGAATTAAGCAGATTGTGTAAGAAACTAAAAAAGATATTGCATCAAAACTTTTAAAATATTTTCGTATCAGGTACAGCAGTAAAATAAAAACGCCTGTAAAAATAAATGTTGAGCCGGTATAATATTTTTTAATATGAATTAATCCGAGCATAATCAAACCAAAGGCTAATCTCTTTAATATTACATCGGCATATTTTTTATTGACCAGGTTTGGAAAATAGCTTCTTATACAGGCGTAAATAAAAACACAGCAATAAGGAACAATAAAAAAGAAAAGTACTTCTTCAAGCGGCAGGTTATACAGTTTGATGCCGGTAATATAGATTTCATTAAAATTCCATACCCCCTTAGCGGTAAAATACATATCCCATGCGATATACAGTAATGCGGGGATGATCATTGCAGGAAAAAGATATTTCCAGTTTTTATAAAATGCCACCTTCTTATCAAAACTCAATGCCAGCGGACCTGCCAGCGAGGCGGCAAGTATAAGGAAATATGTAAACTGAGAATTCAAATTAGCAGTATGCCCTAAGCTTAAGTTATCTGGTGAAGAAAATTATGCAGAAACAGGTTCTGTTATTTCTACCTGTTTCGTATTTCGTCTTTTATCAGCCCTCACTTTTTCCCAATATTTTTTGTGTACCCAAAGCATTCCAAAACTTTCACCCTCATGCCTGTCTAAATGTTTGTGATGCATTTTATGCGCCCAGCGTAAGGCCCGTACATAAGTATTGTTACTGCGGCTGAACCATTTAAAGCGCTGGTGAATAATCACTTCATGAACAATAAAGTAAGCCATACCGTATAAAGTGAAGCCGGCACCTATGGAGATCATCCAGTATTGCTGGTATATTACCCCAAACATTATTAGCAGCCAGCTTGGTATTGCAAATATGAGAAAGAATGCATCATTCTTTTCAAAGAAACCCGGTTCCTTTTGATGATGATCTTTGTGAAGATACCAGCCCATTCCATGCATGATATACCGGTGCAGCCACCAGGTAAAGCCCTCCATCAGGATGAAAGTTGTAAGTGTGATAGCAATATATAATAGCCAGTTCATCAAAACATCATACATTTTATTTCAAAAA
The DNA here is from genome assembly GCA_038257425.1 of Chitinophagales bacterium. Taxonomy (GTDB): domain Bacteria; phylum Bacteroidota; class Bacteroidia; order Chitinophagales; family Chitinophagaceae; genus Ferruginibacter. The sequence continues at coordinate 17,720 of JBBSJI010000016.1, read as the reverse complement.
TGTTCTTAATAATAAAAAGAACATGAGTTGAATGAGTAACAAATTTACAGCGAATTTGTTTTGTTTATTGAATTTTGCAAAATGAAAGATTGTTAATAATAATGCACTTACAAGAAACCAGCATATATAATTAAATATGGGTATGGAGCCATCGCCATTCCACTGCCAGTAGCCCAATTTTACTGCCACAGGCTCCATAAGCCAGTCGAAAAAAACAGCCAGTGTTGCGCCATCCACTATTACTGAAGCTGCTTTTAAGGCAGCAGGATTTTTACCTGTATCTGCAGCAACCCGGCTAATGGCTTTTATTAATAATGTATGAATGCTTATGCCGCAACAATAAATAATAATAATCCAGTTAATGCCGATTATCCAAGGCACATTTTTAACCCTGGCGCCCAATACATGTCCATAGGTATATTCTCCAAACAATATCCCTGTGTTCACGCCAATGATCTCAACTAATACGCCAATGACAAAACAGGCCAAAATAAAAATGAAGAATGATGTATTTTTTCCAGTTTGTGTCCAAACCAATAATGCAAATGACAGTAGCAAATTGAATGGAGTTGCAGCCTGGAAAAAGTCCTTATCAAAATAAAGCAGTCCTACCAGGCCAATGGTATGAAATAAGATAGCAATGGCAGTTGCTATATCAAATTTGGTGAACCTGTTTAACACAACATCAATATTTTTGCTGAATAGATCAACCGGGGCTTTTTTCAAGATACACTTCCATCTTTGTAAATGCAATTTTAAACCACTCGGTATATTTTTGCGGATGAGACTGGATAGAGCTTTTTATTTCGTCCACAGGCTTAAAGCAGTAATCACTTACTTCTTCTACATTGGGTTTTATTACGCCATCGTAGTTGCCGATAAAAACATGATCAAATTCATGTTCGGTCAGGCCATTATCAAAAGGTGCTTTATAAACAAAATCAAATGCTTTTTGTAAAGGAGTACTAAAGCCCATCTCTTCCTGCAAACGTATTTGGGCAGCAGTTAAAGTATCTTCTCCAGGTTTGGGGTGGCTGCAGCATGCATTGGTCCACAAACCTGCGCTATGGTATTTTTTTGCTGCTCTTTTGTGTAAAAGTATTTCTCCTTTTTCATTAAATATAAAAATGCTGAAAGCCCTGTGCAGCAGGGCTTTTTGATGAACTTCCATTTTTCCCATAGTCCCTGTCGGCACATCGTGCTCATCTACCAGAATAACATCCATAAATTATATGCGTTAATATAAATTGAACTGGCTTCTTAACCCGGCCTTCGCAACAATATAGGCTTTACCATAATTAGGTATCCGGATACGCTGATCCATGATATCTGCAGGTGCAGTACGCTTTATTTTTTTAAACAGGGATAAGTAATATTTATAGGCAACGTAAACACCAAATCTTGCCTTATTGGGTAAATTCAATACCCCTTCGTAAGCTTTTACAAAATCTAAAGTAATATCATCCTCTATCTGTTTTTTCATGTATGGAGTGAAGTTTGTAAAATCTACTTCAGGAAAATAAGACCTGTTCAACTGTTCGTAATCTGCTTTTACATCACGTAAAAAATTAACTTTCTGGAAAGCTGCACCCAATGCTTGTGCTGCTGGTTTAAGATCGCTGTACATATTCTTATCGCCTTCACAAAAAACATAGAGGCACATCAGGCCAACCACTTCGGCACTGCCATAAATGTATTCTTTATAACCGTTGCTGTTGTAAACTGTTTTGCTGAGATCCATTTCCATGCTGCTGAAAAAAGCTTCAATCAGGTCATGTGAAATATTGTAATCCCTCACAGTAATTTGGAAACTGTGTAAAACCGGGTTTAAACTGATACCTCTTTCAATAGCGGCATAAGTTTCTCTTTTGAACTCAGCCAGCAGTTCTTCCTTTTTATATTGATGAAAAGTATCTACAATTTCATCAGCAAACCGTACAAATCCATAAATATTGTAAATGGGGGTACGCAGATCGGGATGCAGTAATTTAATAGCACTGCTAAAAGAAGTGCTGTACTTCTCAGTAACAGCCTTACTGCATTGTTGACTCACATCATGAAAAAGCTTAATCATTCCTTTAACAAGTTTTATTTTCTATTTAACGTATCAGCTCATGTTTTTAGCCAAAATGTTTTGTTGCTTCTTTTGCGGCCACTTCGCCACTTATCAGGCTGGGAGGCACTCCCGGCCCCGGAACGGTTAGTTGGCCGGTGTAAAATAAGTTTTTTATTTTAATACTCCTGCAGGCTGGCTTTAAATTAGCAGTTTGCATTAAAGTATTTGCCAATCCGTATGCATTACCTTTAAAAGAATTATAATCATATATAAAATTACTTACGGAGTAGGTTTTCTTATAAATGATAGCATTTTTTATACTTTGCCTCGTATATCTTTCAAACCGCTCCAGTATCTTTTCAAAATAGGCTTCTCTCAATTCTTCCGTATCTCCTTTTAAGCCTGTTGCAATGGGTATCAGGAAAAATAAATTCTCTTTTCCTTCCGGTGCCACTGTTTCATCAGTAACTGAGGGAGTACAAACATAGAACAAAGGATCGGATGGCCATTGCTTTGTTGTATATATCTCCTTACCATGTATTTCAAAGTCGCTGTCAAAAAAAAGTGAATGATGCAAAATGCCTTCAAGCTTTTTATTTAACCCCACATAATATAACAAACAACTTGGGGCCATCACTCTTTTTCCCCAATATGCATCGCTATAGCTTCTGTAATTCAACGGGAGCAGTTTAGTTTCTATAAAATGATAATCTGCAGCGCCTATAACTACATCTGCATCATAAACAGTTTCTTTATTGGTTATAACCTTTCTTGCTATTCCGTTCTCAATCTTTATCTCATCAACATTGCTGTTGAAATTAAATTTAACTCCCAACTCTTCGGCAACATTGAACATGCCTTCAACGATCTTATACATGCCTTCATGTGGATACCAGGTTCCTAATTTTATATCCGCATAATTCATCAGGCTATACAGGGCTGGTGTTTTTTCAGGCAGTGCTCCCAAAAATAAAACAGGGAACTCCAGCAATTGTTGCAGCTTAGGATTTTTAAAATGCTTACTGATATGCTTTTTCATAGATGTAAAAACATCCAGTTTAAAAACTCCTTTCACCAGGTCCCAATCTAAAAACTCTGCATAAGACTGACCGGGTTTATGTACCAGTTTATTAATACCAACATGGTACTTGTAAGCAGCTTCTTCCATAAAGCTGTCCAGCCTACTTCCACTCCCCGGTTCTAAACTTTCAAATAACTTTTTTAAGGCTTCATAGTCTGCCGGTATATCCATCGGCTCATCGTTCCAGTAAACCCGGTAAGAGGGGTCTAACTGTTTCAACTGGTAATAATCCGAAACCTTTTTTCCAAAACAATTAAAAAAACGTTCAAATACTTCCGGCATCCAATACCAGCTGGGCCCCATATCAAAAACAAATCCTGCTTCCTTCAACTGCCTTGCCCTGCCACCGGGAGTGGATTGTTTTTCCAAAACGGTTACATCCCACCCGGCTTTAGCCATAAAACAAGCAGCTGATAAACCTGCAAAACCACTTCCTATAATTACTGCTTTTTTCAAAGTGCTAAAATACGGTATTGAAACTAATAGAAATCAGTACCGGTGGGTATTATTTTAAAATCAAAACCTGCTTAACTGTTGTTTTAACAACTTACGGGCAAAATGTATCCTGCTTTTTATGGTACCCAACGGCTCTGTAAGTATCTCAGCTATTTCATGATATTTATAACCTTCAAAATATAATTGAAATGGTTGTTTAAAAATTTCAGGCAAATGATATACTGCTTCTTTTATTTCCTTGAGGTTAAGATTTGTATCAGCGGCATTTACAGTTGTAAACTGGTTATAATCTAACAGGAAATCATTAGGCGTATTATCAAAAATAGTATGCTGTTTGGCTGTACGCCTGTAGTTATTTATAAAAATATTACGCATGATGGTGTACATCCATGCTTTTATGTTGGTGCCTGCATTATACTTATCCCTGTTTGCCAATGCCCTGTACAAAGTTTCCTGGATGAGGTCCTTTGCTGATTCCATATCCCTTGTCAAAGTCATGGCAAAGGGCTTTAAATACTCAGAGTTGTTGATAAGCGATTGATTAAATTCTAATGTGGACATTTTATTGTGTTTAACTATTAAAACGTAAAGTTAAACAAAAAAGTTGAGATAAAATCAGCTTTGGGGAAGTTTTTTTTAATTAACTACCCTAAAACTATAAACCAGCCAGGAATTCCATTACCTCGGCGTAAGATTTTTTTAAATGTATGGGAGGCAGTAGCTTTTTGTCGTAGGTATTGGTGAGTTGCCCCGAGATGATGACCGGAGTTTGGGGAAAACACCTGCTTAAGTCAGCAATGAATTTTTCAAAATTAAATTTTGTTCCTGCACTGGTAAGGTGTGTGTATATAAAATCAGGGTTCTTTAGTTTATAGAGATATTCAACATCTTTTAAAGGAATACTGCAACCCAGGTAAATGGTTTTTACCCCCTTATTTTTCAACATGTAATTCATAAAAAGAAGGCTAAGCTCATGGTATTCCCCTTCGGGAAGAAACAACAGGATAGTCTTATTAATGCTCATGGTGGTATTTACGCTTTCGATACCAACAATAAGTTTTTGCCTGACAATATTGGTCACCAGGTGTTCCTGACCGGGATTGATATGATTAGTTAACCAGAGAATTCCTATTCTTTCAAGAAAAGGAAATATGATCTGCGATATGCTTTTTTCTATCCCTTTTGCAGCTACAAAATTATCCAGCACTTCTTCAAATCCCTCCATATCAAGATCTATCATGTGTTGGATCAATGTATTTACAATTCGGTCCTGCTGGGCTTCCTGCTGATTTAAGAAGAGTATCTTTTCATTGATCTCAGCTTCGTTCATTCTGTCTATATGCGATATCTTAAATCCAAATTTATTGAGCAGGGCAACGTTCAACAATTTCTTTAATTCATCATTGCTGTAAAACCGGATATTAGTATCTGTACGATGTGGTTTTAAAAAAGAATACCGTTGCTCCCAGATACGGATAGTATGGGCTTTGATACCGGACAGTTTTTCAAGATCCTTAATTGTGAAAGAATGCATAATGTAGCTTTATCTAACCCTATTACAAATGCCGGCCAGATTTGTTTAAAACAAATGATGAATGATACAACAAAGTTACAGTATCTCTTTAAAAAGGGCGAACCGGAAGGTCTTTAAAAAGCTTATGGGTCAACTGGTTTTTGGGAAACAAAATTGACCATGCTGTAAGAAATATGATCAAAAAATCGGTATATAAGGATGCATTTTTCTGGTACCAGAGTTCCAAAGCTCCTTTATAGGGGTAAATTGTGGCATACATAGCTTTGGGATCTTCAGCATCTGAAACAATTTTTTCTTCATCACGAAAAATAAGTGAGCCAATTCCCGTCATACCCGGCTTGCTGTTATAGATAACTTCCTGCACATGTGGAGGATACAGCTTAAAACTCACTTCCATTAATGGCCTGGGACCAACAATGCTCATATCGCCTTTAAATACATTGATGATCTGTGGCAGCTCATTCACTTTAGTCATCCTTAGTATTTTTCCAAATTTAGTTACCCGGGGATCGTTACGTAAAGTGATCTCGCCTGTTCCTATGTTTGGACTGTTCTTCATCATGGTAGCAAATTTCCAGATGTTGAAGAGGCGGTTCCGATATCCAATTCGTTTTTGAAAATAAAACACTTCATGCTCACCGGTAACTAATAAAATGATAATAGAGGGAATGAGTAATGGAGACAGCACTATTAATGCAATGGTTGCAATGATTAAGTCGAAAAATCTTTTTAAAATTCTATACATAGTTGACCGTTGATGGTTGTTCGTTGTTCGTTGGAAACAGTATTAGCCTTCGGTCAACGACCAACGAACAACGTTTTAAAATATTTCTTTTATCTTATCGCAAACCGTTTTCAGTTCTGCATTGGTAATATTTGTAGAGCAGGGAATGCTTAAGCAGCGCCGGTAAACAAAATCGGACCGGTTGCTTTTGTTGTAAAAAATATTATTGGTGAACATTCTAAGCTGGTTCATAGGTACCCAAAAAGGGCGGCTCTGCATTTTATTATCATTGAGGATCTTCAGCACGGCTTTTTGTTTTTCCGTCATGATCGTTGGCAGCCAGCAATTAGGATTTACATCATCGCTCACTTCCTGGAACTTAATATCACCAACACCCTGCAATTCATTTTTATAAAAGTCCATTATTTCCTGCTTGCGTTGTATAAAGCCGGGCAGTTGTTCCATCTGTGCAACTCCCATGGCAGCTGCAACATTTACCAGACGGTAGTTATAGCCAATCTCATCATGCACATATTCAAAAGGATCGCTCTTTGCCTGCGTAGTTAAATGCTTTGCCTTTTTTGCCAGGGCTTCATCATTGGTTACGATCATACCTCCACCGCCTGTTGTAATTATTTTATTACCATTATAACTGAAGGTTCCCATCAATCCAAAACTTCCTGCATGTTTTCCTTTGTAATAAGAGCCTAATGCTTCCGTACTGTCTTCAATTACGGTTACATTATTTTGTTTTGCCAACTCCATCAGCCTGTCCATATCGCAGATATTACCCAGCACATGCACGGGCATTAGAACAGGTATCCTTCTGCCATCTTTTTTATAATGACAAAAGCCATTACGTTGATCTGTTTCTTCGTTAAAAAATTGTTCTAACAGGTCCAGATCCATTTGCCAGGTACCCGGATGGGTATCTATAAATATTGGATCTGCTCCGGTATATTTTATAGAATTACAGGTTGCGATAAAAGTGATATTGGGAGTGATCACATAATCATCAGCATTAACACCCATCATCACCAAACAAATATGTAAAGCGGTGGTGCCACTGCTGGTAGCAACTGCATATTTAGTACCTGCAAATTCAGCACTCATTTTTTCAAACTGGTCAACATAAGCACCAACACTGCTTACCCAGCCGGTATCCAGGCAGTCTTTAACATATTTCCATTCGTTACCGGCCATATTTGGCCCACTGAGTAAAAGCATAAAAAAATTATTTTTTGTTGTGCAAACCTAAATAAACAATCTGCTCCTGCTTAAAGACAGGAGCAGATTGTTTACTTGTCTGGCCACTAAATACACTCTTTCAATTAATCAGTCTTACTTATTTAATATAGCTAAGGTTTAAGATCATTCATAGTGGCCTGACAAGTATTAAATATTCCTGAATTTTTGTGCAAACGAATCGGTAACAATACCCGTTTTTAAAAGTGTGTAAATTTCTTTCACGCCATCAGGTACTGTTTTGGTAATAGTAAATCCTAACTCATTTTTTATCTTGTCAAAATTAACCCGGTAATCTCTGGGGTCTTCACTGCTATCAACATAAATAACATTTACATCAGGCACTACTTTGCAAACCTCTTTGATCACCATTCCTTTATTATAATTCTCTTCGGTGCTACCTACATTAAAAACATTGGCTTTTACTTTTTCTTCCGGGCTTTCCAAAACCAATACTACAGCTCTTGCCAGGTCATCTACATGGCAATAAGGCCGCCAGAACTGTTGCCCCCATATTTCCTGCTGACCATACACTGCTGCATTACGGGTAAATTCATTAACGGTAAGATCGAACCTTATCCTGGGCGAAAAACCATACACTGTACTGAATCTTAATGCGGTACTGCACATGGCACTATCCTTCTTTTCTTCCAGTAAATAATTCTCAAACTTTACTTTCAGCTCTGCATATAATGATACCGGGTTCAGTTCAGATGTTTCTACCACAAAAGAATCAGGGTCGGCCATTTTACCATAATTGCTGCAGGTGCTTGAAAACACAAAACGCTTTACACCTGCTGCCTCGGCTTTATTAAATAACTGAACAGCTCCATCCCAGTTGGTTTCATTCGCTTCTTCACTAAATTTTTTACAGGCCGGGTCGCCCACAATGGCAGCCAGGTGTGCAACTGCATCAATACCTTCAAGTGCTTTATCTACATCATCAGCATTTCGTATATCGCCCTTCATAAATTCAAAGTTGGGGTTCAGCATTACATCATACAATGCATCACCTCCAAACTTCAAGGAATCTAAAGCTCTTACCTGGTAACCTTTATCCAATAACTGGCGAACCAAAACAGAGCCTATATAACCGGCTCCTCCTGTAACTAATACCTTCATAATTTTTTTATTTTTCATTGCAAAGTTAGGGGTTTAGGGGTTTAGAGGTTTAAGGGGTTAGACTACTTCGCTGGCACACCAATTACCTTAACATTGTCCGGTACATCTTTAACCACTACTGCCCCTGCACCTATCATGGCATTGGCACCAACGATTATTCCCTGTTTAATAACGGCATTGGCACCCACAAAAGTTCCATTACCGATCATTACATTGCCACACAAAACCGCCCCTGGTCCAATATGAGCAAATTCCCCTACTACACATTCATGTTCTATCACACAACTTGTATTACATATTGCCCCTGTACCAATATTAGCCAAAGGATTTATAGACACATTTGCTGCGATCATTATACCATTGGCTGATAAAGTAACTGAAGGATCTATAATTGACGAAGCATGGATAGCATTTACGGTTACAAAATGTTTGGCGGTAAGATCTTCATAAATTTTTTTCCGTACTGCATTATCGCCCACCGCAATAAAATAACCGTGCTTTTTTATAGCCTCAAAAGCTGTTTCTGAATTTTCTTTACCAAAATAAGAAAGCTTAAATGGATTGAATTCTTTTTCGGTTACATCGCAATAACCGGTAACTTTTTTGCCGGCAGAATGAAAAATACCATACACTACAAATGCATGCCCGCTATATCCTATTAAGATCATGTTAGTTTTATTTATTGTTTAAATTTACCAAGCTTTTATAAGCCCCCAGCATATTTTGCCAGATATTTTCCTGTTGGTAATTTTCATGTATGTCTCGTTGCAACTGTCTTGCCATTTTCAGCAGTTGTTGTGGATGCGCCAATGCATATTGTATTAATGTAAGCAGCTGCTCTTCATTACCCCTATCAAATATCAATCCTGTCTCATTATTTTTTACAATATCAATATTACCGGCAATATTACTGCAAATAACAGGCAGGCCCATAGCCCCAGCCTGCAATAAAACATTTGGGAAACCTTCCCGGTGCGATGGAAAAACAAAGAAATGAGCAATATGCATATAATACTCAACATGGTCCGTCCAGGATATATGAATAATAGAAGGATTGTTTTTTATCTCATGTAAAATTTCTTCCGGCAATGGGTCCAATGTTGCTTCATATTCTCCCACCAGTATCAATTTAAGTTGCTGATGTTCTTTACACAGCTCATTAAATACATGAACCAGTTCAACAATGCCCTTATCTTTTACAAGTCTGCCGATGCACAACAGGTATAAATTGTCATTTGAAAAATGAACCGATGCTTTAATTGTTGCCAGGGTTTTTTCATTGAGTACCGTTGTATTGAACCTATGCAGGTTGATGCCGTTTGATGAACCCTTAGCTATAATGGAAAGCTTGTTTGTTTTACAAAGTTTGTTATTGCTGATGAACCGCAGTAAAGAATTACTGTTGGGCCATACCTGCGTGGCAGCAGAATAGGTAAGCCATTCTATAAATTTTAAAAGGCGGTACTTAAACCCTGTTTCAACCATTAAGGGTAAGCCGGCAACAGTATGTATCCTTACTTTTACACCAGCTATCCTGGCTGCCAGCATACCCAGCAAACCTGCTTTGGGTGTATGCGTATGTACAATGTCTGGCTTTTCTTTCCGGAAGATCTTCACCAGCATAAAAAGGCATTTTATATCCTGCAGCGGGGTTATCTTCCTCGTCATAGGCACTATGATATGCCTGCATTGTTCCCTTTTAATTACATCAGCAAGTTCTTTCCCATCGGCACTTATCATCACTACATCAAAACCATTGGCCTTCATGAACAGCATCTGCCCTGGCAACAGGTAACGTAATGCCATAGGCACGGTTGTAATGCGTATTAGTTTTTTATTATTTAAATGTTGAGACAAAAAGACTTATTAAATGTTGGTGTTTGTTATTCAAACTCAAAAATAACTTCATAATATTGAAAGACAAGTTAGAATATTTACAATAAATTTGAGTGATCGTATCATAACTGAAGTAAGAGGCGAGCCAACTGCACCAAATCAACAATAATCAATGGGTTTTTTAGATCTAATATTGTTTCCTTTTTATGTTGCCTTGTTTTATTTTTTATTCAGTGCACGCCGGAAGAATTACACTGACCCGGTTCTTAAATACTACCACAAGCAGGGATTCTGGATAAAAGTATTTACTGTAATTCCTTTTACCATATTTAATACAGTATTATCTCCCGGAGATTCTATTGGCTTATTTTATACTGAAGGTACCCATATCAGCCGGCTGATCATGCAGGATAGTTTTCATTTACAATGGCTTTACCTGCCCAGCGCAGATTTTGACCAGAGCCTATTAAAGAATTCACTCAATATGGGCTACCTACGGGCCGAGAATAATTACATGGTGGTTCGCATTACAGCAGTGCTTTCTTTCCTGGCCATGCACAAATACCTTATCCTGAACCTGTTCTTTTCAATGATCTCCTTTTCGGGTGTGTGGCGGCTTTATCGTTTCTTTTATGAGCAGTACCCCCACCTGCACAAACAGTTTGCCATAGCCATACTGTATTTGCCAACCTTTGTTTTCTGGAGTTCGGGCATTTTAAAGGACCCGCTTTGCACCGGCGCCATTGGCTGGTTAAGCTATTCGCTTTATGAAATATTTTATAAGAAGAAAAACCTGGTGGCTAATACAGTGATCATTCTGATAGCTGGGTATTTACTGTATGTTATTAAAGTGTATATTTTAATTTCTTACGTGCCGTTCTTTATTCTTTACCTGGTACTAAAAAATGTAACCCTTATAAAAAGCCAGATACTCCGTATTTCTTTGGTGTTAGGTTTGATAACAGCAACAGTACTTATGTTCACAACCGTAATGGAACAATTGGCGGGGTCATTAGGCAATTACGGGGGCCAGGATATTACTAAAAATATTTCCATATATCAAAAAGCCTATGCCGAGCAGGCAGATGCTTCCTCCAACTTTTCATTGGGGGTTGAATATGATGGTTCGGTAGGAAGCCTGATAAAGATTGCACCTGCAGCGATCGTAGCTACATTGTTCCGTCCCTTTATTTGGGAATCAAAAAAAATATCCACGCTTTTATCTTCTTTTGAAAGTATGGCCATCATGTTTTTTACCCTGCTTGTTTTGTATAGGGTGGGGCCGTTTAATTTTATGAGGGCCATTCTTAAAGATCCGGTTATTATGTACTGCCTCTTGTTTGCATTATTATTTGCCCTGTTTGTGGGCGCTACCACAGCCAACTTTGGCACATTGGTACGCTATAAAATTCCCTGCATGCCTTTTTACATCATTGGACTTATGCTTATCCTGGACAGGTATAAAAAAAATAAAAACAGTCCCGTGGTAAACGGGACTGCGTGATTTCAGAGGGGGTATCATTACCATTATGCGTTTGCAGCCTCTCCTGTTCTTTGTGCAGAAAAGGGAGCCAATATATTTAACCAGGTTGTTTTAAGATAGCTGTTAATTGATCCTGCTAATGAGAAAGTCTCGGCAGATTGCAGTCTTGATAAAATCACCGGTGGCGTTGCATCAAAATTATTCATAAACGCATCGGTAACCGGCCACATGATAAAACTTATCTTTTTAAATTTATCTGTTTTTTGAAATAACATGATAACACCTGCAAAGGCAAGTATAAAACAACTGTAATGCAGCAGGGCTACAAAACGGTTTGTAAATTTAGTCTGGTGAATATGGAACCGGTTGCGTACGTAGAAATACATTTTCCAGTCCGAAATATAATTCCAGTCTTTTTTAAGCGAAAATGCTGTGGCAGGATGATAATGAATACTGTTGGCAACTGTTGCAACCGGGATATTATTACGCTTTACGATCCGGTAATAATATTCTGTTTCATCTCCCCATAAAAAAAAGTTTGCTTTGGGTACACCAACTCTTTCTATAATACGCCTGTTTATAAATGTTCCGTTAAAAGGATGTCCTATTCCTTCAATGATATTACCCGGCACTTCATCAATCGTTTTATAGCCACCGGTATTCCATACAAATGATTTTTTATCTGTTTTATTGATCACGGCACAATTCAATAAAGTAAGTTCCTTATTTTCTGCTGCCAGTAAATGCTCAAGGGCATCTTCTTTTGGGGCCCCGTCATCATCCATACACCATATCCACTCATAACCCTGCTGGTAACCCATTTGTATCGCTGTACTGAAACCGCCAGCACCCCCGATATTTTTCTGGGTATGATAGATAACATCTTCCTGCGACTGTAGCCAGGCTTCAGTTCCGTCAGTACTTCCGTTATTGATTACTAGGATAGCATCTAAAGGGCGGGTTTGGTTGCGTAAAGCAGTTATGCATTCAGATAGCAGTGCCAGTCGGTTGTACGTGACAACCACAGCAATTACCTTTTCCATGGGAATTGGTTTGGTTTTAAATTAGAATATATTGGACTTTACTATAACGCCATGATACTCCAATTATTGTAAGGCTCTATGTAATTTTTCTACGCCTCCTCTGTATTGGGGAAAACGGGGGGCTTATCGCCGGATTTTACCGACAAAAGGAAAGAGGCTGAAAACTGCAAAGCTTCGCCTATCACATGGTGCATATCCATATAGCGGTAAGTGGCAAGCCTGCCCAGGAAAGATATATTGGAGGAGAGCAGGGCCTCGGTACGGTAAGCCTGCAGTATATTTTTATCGGCTTCAAGGCGCTTGGGGTAATAAGGTATATCGTCTTCTGTGGTTTCTTTACTGAATTCTTTAAAATAAACAGTTTTGTCATGCTGTTCCCAGGGAGCAAAATGTTTGTGCTCGTGTACCCTGGTATGAGGTACTTCTTCATCGCAGTAATTAATTACAGCATTACCCTGGTAATCGCCTTCAGCCACAAATTTTTCAAATGTAACTGTCCGGTATCCCAGCCGGCCAAATTTATATTCAAAAAAAGCATCAATAGGCCCTGTAAAAAATATATGATCATATCCGGCTGCAAGCTCACTGCTGTATTGGAATTTTTTATTTAATGTAACCGTGATCTTTGTATCGGCTATTAATTTTTCAACCAGCTCTGTATAACCATTTACCGGGATGCCCTGGTAGATATTGTTATAATAATTATCATCATAATTAAAACGAACAGGCAATCTTTTTAAAATAGATGCAGGCAGTTCAGCTGGTTCACAACCCCATTGTTTTTTGGTGTAGCCATAAAAAAAAGCCTTGTACAAATCCGGACCTATAAATTTAAGAGCCTGCTCTTCAAATGACCTTGGCTCATCAATGGTCTTATCTGCCTGACTGCTTATAAAAGCTTTGGCTTCCCCGGGATTGAATGACTTATTAAAGAGTTGGTTAATGGTATGCAGGTTAACCGGCAGCGAGTAAATATTATTTTTATGATTTGCCTTTACCCTGTTGATAAAAGGTTTGAACTCCACAAAACGGTTCACAAAATCCCAGATATCTTTTTTATCAGTATTAAAAATATGCGGCCCGTATTCATGAACCATAACATCCGTTTGCGTATCCCTTTTTGTATGGCAGTTACCGGCAACATGGCTACGCTCATCCCATACTTCAATAGTACAATCCAATTGCTCAGCTAATTGATTAGCCAATACCGCTCCCGAAAATCCTGCACCCACAATTAAAAACTTATGCTGCATATTGTTATTTTATTTTTTTTGCAAAATAGCCGATTAACCTAAAATACGGCCGTAAATTCTTTGGTATTTTTCAATTGCTTTTTCCAAAGCATAAAAATTGGTTGCTCCTTTTCTGATGGCAGTGGCATCATAGGGTTCACTATTCATTACCTGCGCTGCCGCCTGCTCAAACGCTTCGGGTGTAAACTCATCTATAACAATACCCGAGTTGTTGGATTGCACAATGCCTGCCACATCGCCCACCCCGCTATTGGTAATTACAGGAATACCCATTGCCATGATCTCTCCATGCTTGGTAGGTGAAGATGATTGCTTGGAATAGCATGGTTTTATAAAAAATATTGAATATCTGCTTAAAGAAAGTAATACCGGCACCTGGGTACGGCTTGCTTTTTTTACCATTATTTTTTCTTCGGGTATCTGGTAATTTGCGGCTACTGCTTTTATCTCTTCATGACGATGAGGAGATATAAATAAGAATTTGGCTGCTGGTATTTTATCGCTCAGCAATTTGCAGAACTGCAGCATTTCTGCAGCAAGATACCAGCCTCCTATTGAGCCCAGGTAGCTGATCACAAAATCGTCTTCCTTAATATTCAATTCTGTTTTTAAATCAGCCCTTTCTTTTTCATTCACTCTTACCGGATCAAAGAGGTCCATATCTACACTGCAGGGAATTACTTCCAGTGGTATCTCTTTCGGGTAATATGGCCATTCTTTAATAATATTTTCTGCAGCATAAGTAAGGCACACAATCCCGTCACTTTGCATCACCTGCTCAGCTTCCTGCCTTGTAAAGAAATTATAGATGGTCTTATACATAGGGATTTGTGTATTCCACATGCCGCCTTCCACCCTGCTATCGGCATAAAACTCCCTGATATCATGCAAAAATTTTACGCCCATCTTTTTCTTCATCCATAAACCAACCAATGCAGGTACACCTGCCCGGGTGTGCACCATATCAATCCCATGCGCTGCATGAATTTTTTTTGCGGCCTTTCTCATTTTGATGATATCAAGCAATGTAGAAACCACCGGTGGCTTTTTGGTATAGTTAAGCGGTATCCAGGTTATATTGCTTCCATCAAGTATCTGCTGGATATTTTTTTTGTTTTGCTCAAAGACCTGCTTTTTTTCGCAACTCAATAAAAATATTTTATAGCCCCCCTTACTCAAGCCTTGTAGGTAAGGAATTACCTGGCTCTGGCCCAGTGGGTCGGTCATACCATCATAAGAGATGAACAATATTTTCTTTTGAGTGCTCAATTTTATTTTATTAAATATCGGAGATAATGTTTAATGGCAAATTTTAGCCTGTAGCCAAAAGAATGCAGGCCCACATAATGTTTTCGAACCCCTTTATGCTCTTTTAGCGGAATGGCAGTAACCGGCACTGCCGTTGCCAGCAGCTCATCATTGATCTTGAAACGATCATCAGGTGCACAATTGGTTCCGCTTCCGTCATGGCCGATATTTGACACCAATGATCTTTTGGGATATAATACCAATCCATCATAAAGGAATACAATAGAATGCCAGATCGTATTCCAGCTGTTCATTCCCGATTTGGCAACAGCATGAAGGCCCCAGAAAAATTCAAAAGTGCCATCCATATTCAGCTTTTTGATATTGCCTTTTTTCTTAACCGCCTCCCTCACGGCCAATGCATCGGGTGTAAATTTATCCCAGGCCCTTTTCCAGGTGCCCCAGCCCCAGGTGGTGGTATGGTAAAAAAAATAAGTTGGCTCATCAACTTTAGCTGTAGCAAGATCAGGCCTTGCAAAAGCGCTGATATGCATTACCCGTGGGTTATCTTCATAAAAATCAAGTGCATCATTCATGAAGGTTAAAAAACCCGGCGATACCAGGTTATCATCTTCCATAGCGATCACTTTTCCATATTCATTCACCAGTTTGGTTACGCCTTCAGTGGTTGACTTAACCAATCCCTTATTTTTTTCTGCCTCAATGATGGTTACTTCCTTACACCATTTTTTTTCACGAACAACTTTCTTTACTTCGGCAATAGCTGCTAAGGTAGCTTCACTTGCCCCGGGCTTTGGCCCATCAACATATATCCAAAGCAAAGATTCATCGGCATATATATTTTGATACAGGGACTCCAGCACCTGCCGGGTATGATCGGGCCGGTTGTAAGCAAAAAAAACAATGGGAGCTAATGACCGCATAATATTTAAATGGCTTCGCTTTTTTTACTGAGCGTATTTTTAATGATATCCTTTGTAAAGAAAATGACCAGTCCTGAAAAAATAAGCGTATTCATCAGGCTTGATAAAGCATCTCCCCAAATCATAAAATGCTTAACCATAAAAGTATTGATTGCTATTGAACAAACAATAGAGATGCTGGCAACCTTCAGTATTTTTCTTTTTTCCTTATGATACAGCAGGAACAGGAAAACAAAATAATTCAATGCCCAGATAAATGCCTGGAAGGCCACCACAAAGAAATATTTCATGCCGCTTAAGTAAAGAGGATTGATTAAAAAGTAATAAGCAAATACAGCAACCCCGGTACACAGCAGGGAAAGCACGGTAAGCATTTTAAGGTAATTGAAAAAAATATGTTTTACCGATTGAACAGTTGCATTGCCGCTGCTGATGGATTTATACAATTGCGGTTGCACATATAGTAAGATACTTTGAGCTACCGTGCCTACCATCGTACCCAGTATACAGGCAATGGCATAAATACCCAGTTCAGCTTTATCTACATTAAAAATGGCCAGGAACAGTTTGTTGGTGGCGCCCAGCATAAAAACACATAACTGGAAAACAAAAATGGGTACGCCAAATTTAAGTTCTTCCCAAAGCCGGCTTTTTTGAAAATCAAAACTGATATACCCCTTATTAAAATAATACCATGTCCCAGCCAGGTTTATGGCGATCAAAGAAATGGCAATACCCCATATCCTGCCCTCCCAGCCGGTAAAGAAATAAACAACAAGTACTACAGATACAGCATATTCAAGGATAGATTTTGAAATGCCCATGATAGCATACCGGTTTACCTCGTTACGGTTTCTTATTAAAGCAAATAACTGCTCACTACAAAAAACTAAAAATGATAAGGCCGGGATGATAAAGATAAAAGAAACGGGCAGACCGAATTTTTCCCAGAGTGCATCTTTAAATAAATACAGCCCCATGATGGCTAATACCATCATGGTTGCAGCCATAAAAAAACTGCTGGTAAAGGATGCAGCAAACTCTTCCTTTGATTTTTTAAAGAAATCTGCGGCTGAAGACTGTATCATGCCTAAAGCAATGAACGGGGCAATGAGTATCATGTTGCTGGCAAATAAGCTCAGCACTCCATTATCAGCCGGCGTTAAAAATTTTGGATTGGTGAATAAAGGAATCAGCAAAAAAGAAACGCCCTTGGAAAAAAAATTGGTGAAGATATATTTGCCTACAGAACTGTAAGCAGGATTATTAACCGCATTTTTAAACCTGGTAACCATCAGCATAATAAACCCCGGTGTTAGTTTTGTAAAGCAAAGTTAACGGCTGTTGAGCAGTACCTAATTATTATTCATCCACCTGTCGTACCACATCTGAAACATCAGGATGTACCATATCTTTTCTGCTCTTTCAAATTTTCCGTCGTAGAACGAACGTTTTATCTTCTGTATTTCATCATTGTTGAAAATATTTTGTTTTTTTACAAACTCACTGTCAAAATACCTGTCAACAAACTGCTTAAGGTCTTTTTGCAGCCAGGCAGAAATGGGAATACCAAAGCCCATTTTAGGCCTGTCCATCATTTCCTTTGGAATATATTTATGTACGATCTCTTTCAGTATGAATTTTTTATTACCCTTGTTGTATTTGTATTCAAGCGGCAACTGGGCAGCCCATTCT
>JBBSJI010000015.1:0-49830 GCA_038257425.1 Chitinophagales bacterium | reverse complement strand
GTTTCAATTGCGCTACCTGCCATTTCAACCAGGTTATTTTTGGCAACTACAACTTTACCGGCCATGTATGCCGCATCGCCTGCTATCTTATTTAACATGGATTCTTCTGCAACTGCTTTTTTTTGATTGTTTTTTTTCTGTGCCATTGTAATGAGTTTAGTGATGATGAAAAATAAAAAATATTTGTATTCATAGCGTTTGTAAAACAAAGACCATTCCGGAAAAATTTAATGTAACACATTTACTGTTTCAAATGTCTCAAATCCAATGCTGCATTCCTGCCTTGTATACCTGTATAAAATGCAATAATGTTTTCAAGGTCGGCGGCTTCATCATTGCCCGGAAAAAAAGGGTCACCAACCACTACGGTTTTATTTGCATAGTCGAACCCAATGGGCACAATAGGTACGCCTGCTTTTTTAGCAATATGGTAAAAACCTGTGCGTAAGCTGTTCACCCGTTTGCGGGTGCCCTCGGGGGCAAGGCCTAAAATAAAATTATCGCTGGCTGCAAATAAATTTGCCACTTGTTCAACCATCCCTTGTTTACTGAAACGGTCCACAGGGGTGCCGCCCATTTTACGTAATAGCCAGCCAAGAGGTCCTTTAAATAATTCTTTCTTACCTAAGAATGTTGCATGAGGAATGTTAAGCGCATTTCTTGTCGCAAAGCCAACCATTACATCAATCCAATGCGTATGTGGCGCTACGGCCAGTACCATTTTTTTATATTGGTAAGGAAAGCTGCCGGATATCTTCCAGCCAAAAATTTTCCAGTATAGGTTTAAAAAAAGCCGAAGCATTGCAGTAAGGTAGTGGTTTATTAACACAAAAAAAACTCACAGCAAATGTGCCGGGGTGTAATTGGATATTTATACATTCATTTATTTGTGCTGCAAGTTTTATACTGTGTATAATTTTGGTATTTTGCAATTGCTTTAAAATAGACGATGAAAAAAAGGATACAGTTCAAGATAAATAAGCTTTCTGAAGCGATTGCCTTACTTAGCGTGGAGCTGGTAATCGTATTTTTTGCTTTTTTCGTTTCTATAGCATTTCTCATTGTTGTAATAAGAAGTATTTTTTTTAAGAACAGGTTCGATCTTGACCAGAAGGCCTTTGATTTTATGCTTCCATTTGTATCGGAAGCCAACACTTCAGTTATACAGTTCTTTACTTTTTTCGGATCGCATAAATTTTTAGTACCTGCTTATCTCATATTTTTTGGCTGGTTCTTTTTTGTGCGTAAGAACAAATGGTATTTTATAAAATTTGTAACCATTGCCGTAAGCAATCTTTTGTTGATGTTCGGTTTAAAATACCTTTTCAACAGGCCACGGCCATTAATTCCATTGCTTAAACAGGTTCCCGGTCTAAGTTTTCCCAGTGGCCATGCATTTATGAGTTTTACTTTTTTTGGATTACTTATTTATCTTATTTACCGGGGGGTAAAAAATATCTGGTTAAAATGGTGCCTGATCTTTTTTCTGTTAGGGATGATATTTTTTGTAGGCCTCAGCAGGATCTATCTCCGCGTTCATTATATAAGTGATGTGCTTGCAGGATATTGCTTTGGCCTACTCAGCCTGATGATCATGCTGTGGTTACTGCACCAGATAGAAAAGTATAATAAAAAGAAACTGGCTCAATCGGTTAACATAACACCTGAAAATGGAGGAGCACAGTGAAGTAGACCCGTATTTATTCTTTACGGAAATTAAGCCTGTCCAGTACCCTGTTAAGGGTTTGTGTATTAAAGGGTTTTTGGATAAAACAAACAACACCTTCTGCAAAAGCCTTTTCCTGTATCCAGTCATCGGTGTCAGCTGTCATCATAATTATTTTTATTTTGTTATCAACAGATTTTATCTTCTCGATAAAATTGATGCCCAATCCTTCGGGAAAGCTGTTGTCAAGAAAAATAACTGTTGGTTTCAGGAAAGAAAGATAGGATGCCGCCTCCTTTAAGGTGTGCACAGCCATGGTATGTATCTTTCTTTTTTCTAATGCTGGTATCATTAAGCTTCCAAGATCGGGATCATCATCAATGATCATTGCGGTTTGTACGGTACTCATTTCAATATTCATTTACACATATAAAATAAACATGACTTTTGATATAGTGCCAGGGTGGATTTATTGTAAAGCTTTCAACTCAGGTACTAATTAAAGTGAGTGTATATAAAAGTATGCCGAAGCTGTTGTAAAGCAGGATTGAACCATTTCAGAACTTATTCAGGTTATGTTGTTGAAAATAATCCCCATGCCCCAATTATTTAGCTACCGGTATCATAAATACCCCAATCTTTAATATGGATTAGTTTTAGGCTCAATAGGGAGATTAAAAAAGTTTATATACTTAGCTTATTTAAAAAACAGTATTACATTTATCAATAAATACAATTCTTTATAAACCTGGCGGTTTATTAATACCAAAACATTTTCCTGATGAAATTACCACAACAGTTTGAAACCGTTTCGTTGAATGAACTCAATATAAAGGCTCCTTTGCTTAACCGGGAGGATAGAAAATTTGTTTTTCATGCTGGCAGGTTGCAGGAGATTCTGCAGGATTGTGTTGCTACTTATTATTTGCTGAAGATTAATGATAATACCCTTTTTAACTATCGCAACTGGTATTTTGATACAGCACACCTGGATTTCTATCATCAGCACCATTGTGGTAAAACTACCAGGTGTAAGATCCGCAAGCGCTTATATGTTAACAGCGGGCAATCTTTTATTGAGGTAAAACAGAAAACAAATAAAGGCAACACCGTTAAGCACAGAACAGCGTGTAATAACCTGGACGAGGCCAGGGGTTTTATACAACAGTATTCGGGATATGATACCAGCTGTTTACAGGAGACGATCGAAATAAATTATAACCGTATTACTTTGCTGCATAAGCATAAACCTGAAAAAGTTACCCTTGACCTGGATCTTTTTTACCGCCAGGATGAAGCCGTGAGCAAATACGATAACCTGGTTATTGCAGAGGTAAAAACGGAAAAATGCAACACGCCATCTTTCAGCAATATCATGAAACTGCATGGAATAAGAGAGGGTTCATTAAGTAAATACTGCCTGGGACTGATATCTTCAAGAGAACAGATAAAGTATAATAATTTTAAACAGCAATATTATCAAATCCTAAAAACAAACCAGCATGGAATCCTTTTTCAGCCTTGAACTAAATTCAATTAATGCAGAACTGGGCCTGCGGTATTTAATAAATTTACTGGCAGTTATCATGTTAACACGTGGTATTTATTACCGAAATTATAAAAGGAGCGAACTGTTCCTTACTTTTTTTTCGTTTAATACCATCATCTTTTTTGTGTCGTACATGCTTAATAAAGTAGAGATGACCATAGGCGCTGCATTTGGATTGTTTGCCGTATTCTCTATACTGCGTTACCGTACAGAAGGGATTTCGGCAAAAGACATGACCTATCTTTTTTTAAGTATTGCCATAGGACTCCTCAGCTCGGTAAGTAAAGCAACTTTGCTCGAATTAGGTTTATTGTTCGGTACCATCCTGCTGGTTATATATTTACTGGAAAGCAATTTGCTTATGCACAATGAAAATTCCAAAACGATATTTTACGATAATATACAACTGGTAAAAAATAATGTAAAAGACGAACTGCTGGCAGATCTGAAAGATCGAACAGGATTGAATATTAAGCGGTTTAAAATTGAGGAGATAGATTTTTTAAAAGATGCTTGCAGGATCACTATTTATTATTATGAAGAATAATTAGGCTGTTCATCGCTAAGTCATTCTTTTTTTTCTATATGCATATTCTCATATAATTCTGCATGTGATACGGGCTGAATAGGGGAACCCGAATGATCGCCCCATACTTTTGTAAATGAAGCACCATAATAAAAGATCAAAGAAGCATAAAATACAAACAGGAGTAACAGTACCAGAGAAGCCGACCCCCCGTACACCGCACCGATGTTACTTATAGATAACATCCACCTTAGAAAAATGACACCCGCATTGTATAAAATGCTTGTTAGCAGGCCTCCAACAATAGCTACTCTCCAGGCAGGTATTCCATCTGGAAGGTACCTGAATAACACAGTAAACCAGACCCATACAATTGTTACAGAAAGTAAAGTTGATAACGCTCCGTTTAAATAAAATCCGCTGCCGGGCAAAACATCATCCAGGTAATTTCCAAAAATAACCTTTAAGCTTTCCGCTGCAAGAGATGCTATAAAAAGAATTCCGGTGAAAACAATAACAAGTGTTGATTTCAATCTTACCAGTAAGGCCATTCTAAATTTTTTAATGCCCAACTTCCTGATCATCCATAACTGGTTAAGAGAGCTTTGTATTACCTTAAATAAGGTGGTAGCAACAAATAATAAAAAAATAAATCCTGCAATGGCAATGGGAAGATTAATTGCCAGGCCACGAAAACCCTTTAATATTTCTACCACCTGCTTTACACTGTCATCTCCAACTGTACTGCGCAGGTTCGAAACCAGTTCCATGGCAATGTTTCGCTTACGAAAGATCAGGCTGAGTAATTGTATCAGTAATAATAAAATGGGGGGCAGTGCAAAAGTGGTAAAGAAAGCGGTGGCACCTGCTAAACGGAGCGGATCGTTTTTTACCAATAGCTTATAGGCATTAACTAATGCCGGTGCAATATTTTTTATTTGTTTACCGATTAACATTCAAACATATTAGTAGTATTGAATTGCTTTGATCAAGTATTAAAATTCTGCACTTTTCGGATACCTTGGAAAAGGAATTACATCTCTGATATTTCCCATACCTGTTACAAATTGTACAAGCCGCTCAAAGCCAAGCCCAAAGCCTGCATGCGGGCAGGTGCCAAATTTCCTGGTTTCTAAATACCACCATAACTCTTCGGCAGGGATATGCATTTCTTCCATGCGCTGGGTAAGTTTATCCATACGCTCCTCTCTTTGAGAACCGCCAACGATCTCCCCAATGCCCGGCGCTAAAATATCCATGGCCGCTACAGTTTTTCCATCCTCATTCTGGCGCATATAAAAACTTTTTATTTCCTTAGGATAATCTGTAAGGATCACCGGTTTTTTAAAATGCTTCTCAACAAGATATCTTTCGTGCTCACTTTGCAGATCAGTTCCCCAACCTTCTATCAAGTATTGAAATTTCTTTTTCTTGTTATGATTGCTTTCTCTTAAGATCTCAATGGCTTCGGTATAGGTTAGTCTTTCAAAATCATTATCAACCACAAAAATTAATTTTTCTATCAGCCCCATTTCACTTCTTTCCGTTTGAGGCTTTTGCTTTTCTTCTTCTTCAAGTCGCTGTGCTAAAAATTCCAGGTCCTCTTTATTATTACCCATTGCATATTTAATCACATACTTGATGAATTCTTCTGCAAGGTTCATGTTATCTTCCAGATCATTAAAAGCTACTTCAGGTTCTATCATCCAGAACTCGGCAAGGTGCCTGGTGGTGTTACTGTTTTCGGCACGGAAGGTGGGCCCGAATGTATATATATCACTGAATGCAGTTGCTGCCAGTTCTCCTTCAAGCTGCCCGCTTACGGTAAGGTTGGTGCTGCGTCCAAAAAAATCTTCCTTAAAATTTATAGAACCATCCTCATTCCTTGCTGCTGTTCCATCCAATGGCAAGGCTGTTACTTTAAACATTTCTCCTGCTCCCTCTGCATCGCTGGCAGTAATGATTGGTGTATGTAAATAAAGAAAACCTTTATCATTAAAAAATTTATGAATCGCAAATGCAAGCGCATGGCGCACACGAAAGACAGAACCAAAAGTATTAGTCCTGAAACGCATGTGAGCATTCTCCCGTAAAAATTCCAGGCTGTGTTTTTTCGGTTGCATTGGAAATGTTTCTGCATCACTGTCGCCCAGTATTTCTATTGTACTTGCCTTCAGTTCTACTTTTTGTCCTTTGCCTAAAGATGGTATCACTTCCCCGGTTGCTTTAATACAAGCGCCGGTGGTGATGCGCTTTAAAAGGGTGTCATCAAACTGTCCCAATGTGGCAACAATCTGTACATTATTATTGGTACTGCCATCATTAAGGGCAATAAACTGGTTGTTGCGGAAGGTACGTACCCATCCCATAACGGTTGCTTCGTAGTTAGTTTTTTCGCTGATCAAAAGTTCTTTGATCCTGGTTCTTTTGTTGAACATATAAATTATAATTGGGGAGCAAAGATAAGGATAGAACGCTGATGAGACTGATTTTAGCCCACAAGGCAGTGACGACAGAATGATTTAGACCTCCAGCTTCATTTCTGTCTACCTTTGGATATGAAAATCGCCTTCTTCTCTGCTAAAGACTACGACAGGGAATTTTTTGACCGCCACAGCAGCAACCACGAAATAGTATATTTTGAAGTTCAGCTAAATGAGCAAACCGTTCATCTTGCCAAAGGATGTGCAGGGATTTGTGTATTTGTAAATGATCAATTAAACGCGGCTGTGTTAAAAGTGCTTGCAAGTCTGGGTATCGGGCTGGTTGCTCTTCGCTGTGCCGGATTTAATAATGTTGATCTTGAAGCTGCTAAGGCGAATGGTATTTCAATTGTAAGAGTGCCAGCCTATTCACCCTATGCAGTAGCAGAACATGCCGTAGCCCTGGCCCTGACATTAAACCGTAAAACGCATAAGGCATATAACCGTGTACGGGAAGGCAATTTTTCCCTTGAAAGATTAACAGGTTTTGACCTTCATGGCAAAACGGTTGGCGTGATTGGTACAGGCAGGATCGGCCAGGCCTTTTGTAATATCATGATCGGTTTTGGGTGCAAAATATTGGCCTTTGACCTAGTGGCAAATAAAGCGATGGAAGATAAAGGGGTTACGTATTTACCATTAACAGATCTCCTGCAAAGGGCAGACCTGATCTCTTTGCATTGCCCGCTGAATGAACACACAAGACATATTATAAATGCACAAACTATCAGCATGATGAAAAAGGGTGTAATGCTGATCAATACAAGCCGTGGCGCATTGATCAATAGCCCGGATGCAATACAGGCACTTAAAACCGGGCAGATCGGCTATTTAGGTCTGGATGTATATGAGCAGGAGGAAACATTGTTTTTTAACGATCTGTCTGAAAATATAATTCAGGATGATCTTATTATGCGGTTATTGAGTTTTCCGAATGTACTGATCACTTCACACCAGGGGTTCTTTACGGAAGAGGCTTTAGAACAGATTGCAAAAATAACTATGGAAAATATTAGTGATTTTGAAGCCGGGGAACAATTGAAAAATGCTGTTGTTTAAAAAGAAAAGGCCGCAGCATCAATTGAAGAAGCCTAAAAA
Organism: Chitinophagales bacterium; assembly: GCA_038257425.1. GTDB lineage: Bacteria > Bacteroidota > Bacteroidia > Chitinophagales > Chitinophagaceae > Ferruginibacter. Next base: position 42,508 of record JBBSJI010000015.1, on the reverse strand, counting down.
AATTCCTTTTTTCTAAAAAAAGCCCGTAATATTGTGTTGGAATCAGACTGATAAGGTCTTTCAAGCATCACTTCATCAGCGGTTCAAGTTCCATCAAAATATATTCTCAATCACTATTTTCAGATTTTTAAGACCGGATTTTTGAAGAAAATCATTTTCATTTTTTATGTACGATATTTCACAACTGAACGACCTGCTCGTTCCTGAGTTGCAAGACATTGCTGAGCAATTTGACATCTCCAACGCAAAAAAACTTGTTAAACAGGACCTGATCAATAAGATCCTGGAAAACCAATCTATTATGAGCACTGATAAAAAGAAAGAAGAGGGCGAAAAGCCAAAACGGAAGCGGATTATAAAATCTGCTGAAACAGGATCACCTGAACCTGTTGCTGCACCAAAAGCAAAAAAAGCCGAATCTGAAAGGAAGCCAATTAAGAAACAGGCGGAAGTTGAAGAAGACGATAATGACGTGCAGCCCATTACCGACCAGGAAAGTACCATACCTGCAGCCATAGCACAAATGTTGGCTGAAACTGATGACCAGGAACAGGCACCCGAAACAGACATGGATGATGATTCGGCACAGGCTCCTGCAAAACAATACAATCAACAAAGACAGCAACCTGTTTTTAATATAGAATTCGACGGCGTTATTCTTGGCGAAGGCGTTTTAGAAATGATGGCCGATGGGTATGGTTTTTTAAGAAGCAGCGATTATAATTATTTATCATCACCCGATGATATTTATGTTTCGCCAAGCCAGATAAAATTATTTGGTTTAAAAACCGGCGATACGGTTTATGGAAGTGTTCGCCCTCCCAAAGAAGGAGAAAAATATTTTGCTTTACTTAAAGTTGAAACCATCAATGGCAAATCGCCCGAGGAAGTAAGAGATCGTGTCCCTTTTGATTATTTAACTCCATTGTTCCCTTTTGAAAAATTAAATCTTACTACCAAGGCAGATAATTACAGTACCCGTATCATGGACCTGTTTACGCCGATTGGTAAAGGGCAGCGTGGATTAATTGTTGCCCAGCCAAAAACGGGTAAGACTATGTTGCTGAAAGAACTTGCCAATGCAATTGCTGAGAACCATCCTGATTGCTACCTGATGATCGTGTTGGTTGATGAAAGGCCTGAAGAGGTTACCGATATGGAACGCAGCGTTAAGGCAGAAGTTATTGCATCAACATTTGATGAGCCAGCTGAGAAGCATGTTCGTGTAAGTACCATGGCTTTGCAAAAAGCAAAACGTTTGGTAGAGTGCGGCCATGATGTGGTGATACTACTTGATTCAATAACCCGTTTAGCCAGGGCACATAATACAGTTGCTCCATCAAGTGGTAAGGTATTGAGTGGTGGTGTGGAAGCCAATGCAATGCAAAAACCCAAACAGTTTTTTGGTGCGGCACGTAAAATTGAAAATGGCGGATCGCTGACCATCATTGCAACTGCACTGGTTGATACGGGCAGTAAAATGGATGAGGTGATCTTTGAAGAATTCAAAGGAACAGGCAATATGGAACTGCAGTTGGAACGTAAATTATCGAACCGCAGAATTTATCCTGCTATTGATATTGTTGCTTCATCTACCAGGCGTGATGACCTGTTGCTGGATAAAGATACATTCCAGCGCATGTGGGTATTGCGTAAGCATATGGCTGATATGAACCCTGAAGAAGCGATCAACACCTTGTTGAAAAATATGAAGGGAACAAAAGATAATGCAGAGTTTTTGACTTCAATGAATGGGTAGGAAGTAAAAATTCAAAATTCAAAATTAAAAAAAATAAGCCGCTGATTTTTTTGGCGGCTTTTTCTTTGTGTAACTTAGTAGGATATAGATGCCCATACAAAAAATAACTATAGAACAATTTTTAGAACTGGCGAAGCAGCATCCTGTTCTGGATGTTCGCAGCCCGGGAGAATATACACATGCACATATACCAACTGCACACAGCCTGCCATTATTTACTGATGAAGAAAGAAAACAGGTTGGCACTGCATATAAACAACAAAGCCGTGAAGCAGCCATAAAGATGGGACTTGATTATTTTGGGGTAAAGATGAAAGCAATGGTTGAACAAGCTGAAAGTATCGCTGCTGATTTTTCAAAAAAAAACATTGATTCAAAAACTCAGGTTCCCCCTTCATGGGGCGGAGGGGGTATCCTCGTTCACTGTTGGCGGGGAGGTATGCGTAGTGCTGCTGTTGCGTGGTTGCTGGATATGTATGGTTTTAAAGTGTATCAATTAACCGGGGGTTATAAAGCATACCGCAAATGGGTTCGTGATCAGTTTGAAAAGGAATACAACTTTAATATTATTGGTGGTTATACAGGTAGTGGAAAAACTTTATTACTGCATGAACTGGAAAAAAATAATAAAACCATCATTGACTTAGAAAAACTCGCCAATCATAAAGGCTCAGCATTTGGCGCTATGGGCAAACAGCCGGGGCAGGAAATGTTTGAAAATTTTTTGGCAGAAAAACTACATGCTGCAAGTAATAACCTTCAAGCTTTATCAGACTCCAGTTCCCCCTTCAGGGGGCTAGAGGGTATCTATATTGAAGACGAAAGCCAGCGTATTGGCAATCTTCAATTACCTATGCCGCTTTGGTATACTATGCGTAAGTCGCCCGTGTATTTTATGGACATAGCTTTTGAGGAAAGACTTGATTACATTACAGGAGAATACGGCAAACAATCAAAGCAAATGCTGCAGGATGCAATTGTAAGAATTCAAAAACGGCTTGGCGGACTGGAAACAAAAAATGCGCTGCAATTCCTGGAAGAAGATAATTATAAGGAATGTTTCCGCATTTTATTGAGTTATTACGACAAGTGGTATTACAAAGGACTTTATAACAGGGGAAATATATCGGCTCTTTTAAATAAAATACCCTGCACCGGCGTTGATACAAAAACCAATACCCAAAAACTGTTATCATGCAACATAGTAAGCGCTTAGTATCCTTTTGCTGTATTTTCTTTTTTTCAACCCAGCTATCTGCTCAGTCGGCACCCGATATTGATATTACCGGCCTTTGGAAAGGAACAATGTATAACGATACTACCCAACAATATTTAAAATACGAAATTGCCATCAGCGAAAAAAAAGGTAAACTGTATGGCTACACCCATACTTATTTTATAGTTGATGATAAAGCATATCATGGCGTAAAAAAAGTAAAGATCAAAAAACAAGATGGAAAAATTATCATTCAGGATGCAGACCTGATCGCAGACAATTATCCCATCTCTCCTGCAAAAGGTATACGGCAACTGAATGTACTTACATTGGTAATAAGTGATGGCGTGATGTCATTAAGCGGCCCGTTCTCAACCAACAGAACAAAACAATACCATGCACTTACCGGAAGCATAAATGTGCAGCGTAAATCAAATTTTAAACAATCGGCATTGGTATCTCACCTTGGCGAACTTGGCCTTGCAGATGAACTCTCATTTGTGCAGGAAGAAAGGATCAAAGAACTGAAGGGGGATGTAAAAACAGAAGCGGAGGTCGTACAAAAAAATCAGGTAGTAAAAGAAACTCAGGTTATACAGAAAGAAGCTCCAGGAAAAAAAATAATTCAGAATGATCCGGTCATTACTAAAACCGAAGTTCCAAAAACCCAAACCACAAAAACTGAAGAAACAAAAACGGTAACTCAAAAGCCTTTACAGGCAGCAGCAGATATGAATAACAGGATTATTGAAACCATACAATCGGTTAATTATACTTCAGACAGCCTGGTGCTTACTTTGTATGATAATGGAGAGATTGATGGCGATACAGTAAGTGTATTGATCAATGGTAATGTTGTGATGCCCATGGTTGGACTAAGTACCAATGCTGTTCGTAAAACCATTTACACCAAAGACCTGCCTGATACTATTCAACTGGTAATGTATGCCGAAACTTTAGGCAGCCTTCCTCCCAATACGGGCCTGTTGATCGTGTATGATGGAACCGAGCGCTACGAGATACGTTTCAGTGGCGATCTGAAAAAGAATGCAGCAATTGTATTTAGAAAAAAAAGGCCCCTCTAACTCTTAGGAAAGAGGAGAGAAAACAGTAACGAAAAAACAAATTGACTGAATGGAAAATAACTCAATAGATTCTCAGGGTTCAAAAGCCCCTCCACTGGAGGGGTTTGGGGAGGCAAAGCTTACTCAGTTCTCCCGTGGTGCCGGATGCGGCTGTAAGATAGCCCCCAAAGTGCTTGATGAAATATTACAAACCGGTATTGCAATACCTGCAAATAATAAACTACTTGTTGGCAACAGCAGTAAAGATGATGCTGCAGTGTATGATTTGGAGAACGGTATGGCTTTAATATCTACCACCGATTTTTTTATGCCCATTGTTGATGATGCTTTCGACTTTGGCCGCATAGCCAGTGCAAATGCAATAAGTGATGTGTATGCTATGGGGGGAAAACCCATTTTGGCCATTGCCATTTTAGGATGGCCTGTTGACAAACTTCCTGCAGCGCTGGCGCAAAAAGTATTGGATGGCTGTCGTAAGATTTGTGAAGAAGCTGGCATCCCTTTGGCCGGCGGGCATAGTATAGATTCTGCCGAACCTATTTTTGGTTTGGCTGTAAGCGGATTGGCGGATATAAAAAATCTTAAAAAAAATAACACAGCAAAACCAGGCGATGTACTTTTTATTACCAAGCCTTTGGGCGTTGGTATTTTATCTACAGCACAAAAAAGAGGATTGATAAAAGAGGAACATGTTGCTGTAATGATAAAACAGATGACTTCTTTGAATACCATCGGGGAAGCACTTGGCAAAATAGATGGCGTAACTGCAATGACAGACATAACAGGATTTGGATTATTGGGCCATTTAATTGAAATGGCCGAAGGAAGTAACTGTTCAGCAGAAATTAACTATTCATTATTGCTGGTTGCTGATGGGGTAAGAGAATATTTAGCACAGCGTATTGTACCGGATGCTACATACCGCAACTGGAATAGTTATAGCACAAAGACAGGTTTTGAAAAGGGTGTAAATGTAATGGAAGCGTTTAATTTATTACCCGATCCGCAAACCAACGGAGGATTACTGATCGCTGTAGATACTTTAGCAGCGAAGCAGGTGCAACAGCTCTTAGTAACGAATGGGCTTGGTAAATTTTCAGAACCCATCGGTAAGATGACAGAACCGGCAGACAAAATCGTTTTTGTAAAACAATAAATACCAACAACACGTATTTCATCTTTAAACTAATAGTATATTTTTGTTCAAAAACTTTGTATGAAAAAGTTAACCATCCTTTCCTGCCTGTTGCTCATATTGTCAATAGTTTCTTTTGCACAGGTAAATCTTCAAAGCCTTATAAAACCAGGAACTAAGCTAATTTATGCTGTAGAAGCAAACGGGCAGAAATATGATTTCGTTGTTACGGTAAAAGCGTTGGTGCCTGCATTGGTTTTTGATTGGGAAATGACGGACCGTGCAAATAACAATGGTACTATAACCCATACTGCAGCTGCCATGATATCTGCCAATACGATGTACAACTATTTTTCTCCCGGCTCAAAAACATTAGATGATAATACCAGCAGCGTATGGATCAGTAAAAATACTTTTACAGGGCTTACTAAGGGTAGCAAAAATGTGATGATAAAAATGAATACAAACGAGGGCCTGAAAAAAATGGGAACAGCGGGAAGTGGTGATGATGAAAAAGAAGAAAGCGAACTCAAGATAATTGTGAATGGAGAAAAAGAGACCATAGAGGAACAGGTCGCAATTGAACTTAATACAGAAGGACGTCCTATTTCGGAAGGAGCGCTCTTTAGTTTTTATAATTCAGCTAAAATGCCGATCATCCTCAGGATGCAGAATGGGTTTTCAATTGTGCTTAAAGAAATAAAAACGAAATAGTTTACTATTGCAGAATGAGTTTAAATTTAAATGACTGGATAGGATTTATAGGCGTTGCCATTTTATTGCTTGCCTTTTTACTGAACCTGCTTAAGAAAATATCTTCAAACAGCCTGCCATATATTATAATGAATATCATTGGCGCAGGCCTTGCCTGCCTTGCTTCCTTGCTTATTGATTATATTCCTTTTGTAGTTTTGGAAGCTACCTGGACCGTAGTTTCTGTATTTGCCCTGGTTAACTATTTAAGAAAAATCAACCGGTAAGTTTATCAATAATTGCCGCAAGCTTGCGGTCCTTTTCGGTTACAATACCCCCTGCATCATGCGTACACAACCAGATCTCCACCTTGTTGTACGTGTTCTTCCAGGTAGGGTGATGATCCATCTTTTCTGCAGCCATAGCAACCCGGGTCATAAAAGAAAATGCTTTTGAAAAATCGGGGAAAACAAATTCCTGGTAAAGTTTATTATCAATTTCGGGCCACATAATGATTGTTTTTATTGGTTATTAAATGGAAGCATGCTTCAAAGCTTGAGATTGCTTCAGTCGTTTTATGCCTCTTCTTTGGCCGTGGTCGCAAAACGACTTCGCAATGATGCTAAAAAATAAGATGCTGCTTATGTTTTATTTTTTCATTGGTCATTTCTGTTACCAGTTGCACCCCGGGTAAGGTCCTTATTGATTGCATCAATATCTTAATATCTTCTTCTGCAACGGGATCACCTTTTATCAACCACAAAAAATCAAGGTGCTTAAATTCGGGTAATAAGTATTCACCGTCATGCTGGTTGTTGTATAAATAATGGGTGAGGGTTATAGAGGGAACAGCATATTCATAAATACTGAAAAAATAACTGCGTTGTTTTTTCTTGAGCTGTATCTCAATATCGTTATTAACCCTGAAACCAAGTCCCAGCAACTGGTTTAGCTGCCAGCTGAATTGGTAGCCTTTTATGGGCGCAACAATGCCCAGCAACAAAGAGTCTTCAAAAAACTCCTGTGCAAGTTCTTCGTTATCAATTTTAAGTTTTTTACTTGCAGCCATTGATAAAAGATAGTAAGATTAAAACACAATGTCAAATGCGATCTCTTCTGCGCCTCTTTTTACAATAACTTTTGTCTCATCTCCCTTTTTGAATTTGCCCAGTACCTGCATATAGCCCTGCACATCAGTAACCTTATGATCCCCTATCTGCATGATCACATCGCCGGTTTTTAATCCTGCTTTTTGTGCCGGCTTACCTTCACTTATTCCATCAGCCCTTACACCGGTACCGCTAAAAGTATAATCAGGCATAATGCCCATGCTCACACTAAAGCTCCTTTTACCCATTTGTTGGGCTTCCCTGGTTTTGGTAAAAGCCAGCTTACCTTTTGTATTTGTTTTTTCAATAACGCTGTAAATATATTTTATCAGCAAGAGCTCTCCTTTGTAATTGATCTTACTGGCGTCATCGCCCGGCTTATGATAATCGCTGTGTGCACCGGTAAAGAAAAATAATACAGGAATATCTTTCCTGTAAAATGAAGTATGATCACTGGGCCCGGTGCCGCTACTGTCGAAACTGATCTTTAAATATTTATCTTTTGCTGTAAGCTGCTCACCCCATACAGGCGATGTGCCATAGCCACCAATGGTTAATCCAAATGTACTATCGTTAAGCCTTCCTATCATATCCATATTGATCATGTAATTTGATTTACTAAAATCAACTGTAGGATTTTCTGTGTAATATTTACTGCCATATAAACCAAGTTCTTCGCCTGAGAATGCAATAAAGAGGTAATTGTTATTTTTTAGCTTAGATCTTTTTAATTGTTTACCAAGTTCAATCAAAGCAGCAGTTCCGCTGGCATTATCATCGGCGCCATTATGAATTTGCGGAGTGCCACCGGTAAATAATGAGTTATGATCTTCTCCATAGCCAAGATGATCGTAATGTGCACCAAGTATGATCGTAGCAGCAGCGCCATTATCAATATATCCTATAACATTATGCCCCATTCTTTTTTTGTTGCTGATGGAGACCTCAAGTTTAATCTCAGAAGAATTTGATTCGTCTTTAAAATATTTTAGTTTAGTGTTGTTGCTCATATATAACACCGGTATCCTGGTAAGTTCTGTTTTTGATTTCCCATCAAACTTAAGATCATCACTGATAGCAGAGCTGTTATAAATAAGCAGAACCGATGCTCCTTTGGATGCAACTTTAGTTACTTTTTTTGTGATAGCATCTTCCAGGTCAAAATGCGGATTGTCTTTATTTTCTTCCAGTACTTCTTTCAGGTCCCAAAACCAGGCAGCATCTGCTTCAGGCAAAGAAACAGCACCAGAGGTTTCTGTTTTTGCATTTGCACTGTATGCCAAAGGGAAAAAATCTTTTTCAAGAACAAGGTTATCTCCGTTTATTGAGAGGCGTGTAGCGGGGTCAATTTGTTTTCCTTCAGCCACATTAAAATTCTGGATGTAAGTTCCGTTTTCACCTTTGGCTGTTAGGCCTGCCTGTGCAAATTGGTTGCTTATATATTCATAGGCAAGTTTTTCGCCAGCAGTTCCGGTCCTTCTTCCTTCCAGTTTATCATCCGCTAAATAATTTACATGGGCTTGCAGTGCTGTTAAAACAATTTTATCTGCTTTAACCTGGGCTTTCTTAGTTTTTTGCGCCCAGCCTGCAGTTGAAAGAAGTAACAGTACCCATAAAATTCGTTTCATATAAAATTCGGTTTTTTGAAGACTACAAAGGTAACCACGCAGGACGCTAATTATGTAAATAGAATGTAAAATATTACCGGCACTTTCAATATCGCTTCATCTTTCTTAATTCGTAACAGTGTAAAGGCCTTTACTGTTACTTTTGCACTCATATTAAAGTTGGCAAAACATATAAACATAGCATTAGTAGGTAATCCTAACAGCGGCAAAAGCTCACTGTTCAATTATTTAACAGGGTTGAACCAGCAGGTAGGAAATTTCCCCGGGGTAACGGTTGATAAAAAAATGGGGCAGAGCAGGATCACTGCAGAACTTACTGCCACTATTATTGACCTGCCTGGATCTTACAGCTTATATCCAAAGCGAAGCGATGAGTGGGTTGCCTATAATGTGTTATTAAACCAGGACGAAGCTGTTACACCAGATATGGTTTTATTGGTTGCCGATGCCAGTAATTTAAAACGCAATCTTTTATTCTGCTCACAGATCATAGATCTTAATATACCAGTTGTGGTTGCCCTTACCATGATGGACCTGGCCAAACGCAAAGGAATACAGGTTGATATTTTAGGACTGGAAAGAGAATTGGGAGTGCCGGTGGTACAAGTTAATCCCCGTAAAAATAAGGGGCTGGAGCAGCTAAAAAAAGTTATTGAACAATCGGATGAAAATTTATACCAGCCTCCTGCCCGTGATTTTATTGATAACCATGCATTGGCGGCAAATGCTATTGAACAGGTTAGAGAACATTATCCGGAACTAAGCAATTATACCGCTGTTCATTATCTTATAAATCATGAGCATTTTTTATTGGGAGAGGGGATGCAGCAAAAAATTGAAAAGATTGAGGTTGAGAATAAATTCAATCCTACAAAAACGCAGGCCGAAGAAATCATGCAACGTTATGCAAGGATAAAGCATATCATGCACCAGACAGTTGTGGAAGCCGATACCTTGCAAAAAGCCATGTTTAATGAAAGGCTTGATGATGTTTTATTGCATCGCCGTTGGGGCTACATTATTTTAATAGCTGTTTTATTCCTGCTTTTTCAAAGCGTATTCTGGGTTGCCAAATATCCTATGGATGGCATTGAATGGGTGTTTGGTGAATTTGGAAGCTTTTTGAATAACAATTTACCCGTAGCCTGGTGGAGCGACCTGTTGATAAACGGGGTGGTTGCGGGACTAAGCGGTATTGTGATCTTTATTCCGCAGATCATGATCCTGTTTGGATTGATCACCATATTGGAAGACACAGGCTATATGGCCCGTATCAGCTTTCTTACTGATAAATTAATGCGTAAGGTTGGATTGAATGGTAAGAGTGTAATGCCCATGATCAGTGGTTTTGCTTGTGCCGTTCCAGCTATCATGAGTGCCAGGAACATTGAGAATAAGAAGGAAAGATTATTGACCATCATGATAACACCACTGATGAGCTGCAGTGCCCGTCTTCCGGTGTATACCATTTTAATTGCATTGGTAATCCCATCTGAATTATATTTTGGATTTTTAAGTTTACAGGGCCTGGTGATGATGGGTTTATATTTGTTGGGAACAGTTATGGCATTGATAGTTGCCTGGGTAATGAAATGGTTCATAAAAAGCACTGAGCGTAGTTTTTTTATACTTGAATTACCAACATACCGGGCGCCAAGATGGAAGAATGCCTTAACTACCATGGTTGAAAAGGCAAAGATTTTTGTATTTGATGCAGGTAAAGTTATTATGATGATAAGCCTCTTGCTGTGGGCATTAAGTACTTACGGGCCTAAAGAAAAAATGGCCGGCATTACGGCAAAATATGAACAGCTTATAAAAGACAATCCTCAGCAGTCAGCTGAATTAAATAAGCAACGAAAAACCGAACTGCTGCAAAGCTCTTTTGCAGGCACTTTAGGTAAAGCTATTGAACCTGCAATACGTCCATTAGGATATGATTGGAAGATCGGTATAGCATTGATCACATCATTTGCTGCCAGAGAAGTGTTTGTTGGTACGATGGCAACCCTATACAGTGTTGGCGAGGATGCAAGCGAAGAGAACAATACGCTTCGTGAAAAGATGGCCGCAGCTGTGCGGCCCGATGGCAGCAAGGTTTATAACCTGGCCACAGGTTTATCGCTGCTGATATTTTATGTACTTGCTATGCAATGCATGAGCACATTGGCTGTTGTTAAAAGAGAAACCCGGAGCTGGAAATGGCCAATGATTCAATTGGTATACATGACGGGACTTGCATATTTGATGAGCTGGGTGGTGTATAGGATGTTTATTTAACTAAGAGAACAAAGAGAAAAGGAGGAGAAAGAGAAAACAATAAAACGTAATTAAGATATAAACAACCCTCGCTTGCAAAAGTAATGGTTGTTCATGTAGTTTATACTCTTTAAAACCCCTCCCCGGGTCCCGATAGCTATCGGGAGGGGAGGACCTTACCAATCCACTGCATAACTTATCCTGTTTTTTACCTGTGGATATAATTTTCTATAGAGCTCATTTAACACATCTTCTTTGCGGGGCTCGTTATAATAACTGTTGTTTATTATTGCCCAGTCGTTAGCACTAAGCGCCCGGCTATCTCCGTTATATGTTGCATGTTCTTCCTCCCACCGGTAGTCTTCTCTAAAAGTATTGTAAGTAATGTTCTTGTTCGTAAGCAGATCTTTAATAACTATTTCCATATCTGCCCGGGCAGTAAAAGATTGCCTGGCAATATTAAGCGTAGCATATGCGGTTTTATAAATTGTTTTACCGCTGGTATCTCTGCCGGTTTCGATCTGCTGGCTAACATTACGCCTGTAGCTATATGTTTGTGGTATAGGTATATACATATTCCTTAGTGTAAGGTTAACTTCCCAGTCTGGTTGTACATTATCACGCCTTGCTTCCCAATCGGTATAAAAACGGGCAGGGTAGCGGCTGCTGTTTATTCCTTTAAGTTCTCTTACCAGGTTTTGCTGAAAATATTCGTTGCTGTAATTGTATCCGTAATTGCCCCAGCCTGTATTAAAAAAATAAGAATTGTCCTGCACAGGATTTATAACCACATTTACAATTGCATTCTGGTATGCTTCATCCATTTTTATTTTAGCATCCTGGTAGCCGGGTGACCATTGGGCTGCTTTTTTAAAATAGGTATAAGCCCTTTTTGCATCATCCCTGCCGGGTTTATCTAAATAGCCTGTTGCAGCAGTATAATATTCGGCGGCAGCCTGTTGCTTTAGATCGTAAATGGGTTGTCGGTAATTTGTTGGCCTAACCATTGCGCTTGCAGCATCTACTTCAATTATGGCATCATACATTTCCTGCAATGTGTTGTAGGTATCAATGATCTTATCCCAGCGGTTAAGTTCCATTGAAGTACTATAGCTGCTAATCTTACGCAGGTTTCGTTGCTGTGCTTCAGCATATAAAACAGGTAAAGCCCGTAGAACAGCCGTGTCGCTATTATGCTTTTTTAATGTTTTTATAGCATCAAATATGGTATTATCATTATCACTACGTGAAAGATAGTTTTTGCTGGTTTTGCAGGCCGATAATAAAAGTATGGCGATAAGGGTGTAAAAAATCTGCTTCATAATATCATGTTTCTTATATAATATACGCACAATATAAGTACCAATGTTACAGAATTAGAGCTTGTTGTAAAAAGATTAACAGGGTAAGCCAATTCAAAGAATTAATCAATTTTTTTGGCCTCTAATCCAAAAATTATCTTCCATTTACCCTCCCATATTTACCATTCATCAAATCCGGCAGGAATTTAAAATTTTCTTTAAATCAATAAAATTTAGTGTGGTAAAGGGTTCTAGCCCAAAAGGCACTAATAATTTACACCCACTACTATAAAAAATATGGTATTATGTGTTGCATAGTACTAAAATACTATTATCTTTGTGTCAGAGATTGAGAGTTTAGGTATAAAAAGGGCAAAACCGGTAAGCGCCCCAAACCAGACCACACTCCCAGTTTTGAAAAGTATAGCCTTGAAAAAATTATTTTCCGAAAAGACCTTAACCCTTCCTTTTCCTGCAGGAGAAGGAAGGGCCGGGGTTAAAAACTTGAAGCCATGAACATTGATAACACAGCCAGCCAGATGCGTAAGGGAGTTTTGGAGTTTTGCATCCTCTCTATAATAAAAGAGGGTGAAGCCTACCCTTCGGATATCATCGAAAAAATGAAAGCGGCCAACCTGAATATACTTGAGGGTACATTATACCCCTTGCTGACCAGGCTTAAAAACGCAGAACTTTTATCTTATCGTTGGGAAGAAAGTACCAGCGGCCCCCCACGTAAATATTTTACCCTTACAGAAAAAGGCGCAGGATTTTACAAGGAACTGGAATCTACCTGGTTTGAACTTGCCAATGCCGTAAGGGCATTAACCAAAACAGAACAGGACAATATTGATAACAACAACTTCAACAACCCCCGGCCTGCCTGACGGTAGGCAGGTAACAAAAAGTATAGCCTCCCGATAGGTATCGGGATTTTGTTGGACCAAAACAACTAACGAAACAAAAAACTAAAGCCATGAAACAAGTAATAAATATCAACTTCCAGGGACGGGTAGTTCCTATTGAAGTAACAGCATTTGACCTGCTGAAAGATTATACCGAAAGCCTTAACAGGCACTTTGCCAATGAAGAAGGTAAAGAAGAGATCATCAACGATATTGAAAGCCGTATTGGTGAACTGTTCCAGGAAAAAATAACCAAGGGCGCTACCTGCATTACTGATGATGATGTACATGCCATTATTAAAAACATGGGAAGACCCGAAGAGTTTGAAGCCATGGATGATAGCCAGGCATTTGCATCTGCCTCATCAGCATCTGATGAGCAATCAACCAGTGGCACTCAATTTACCGGTTCCAAAAGACTTTTCAGGGATGAAAACGATAAAGTTTTGGGTGGTGTATGTAGCGGTTTAGCCAATTATTTTAATATTGATGTGGTAATAGCCAGGATAATTTTTGTTGTGCTGTTATTCTCCGGTATTGGATTTTTAACCTACATCATTATGTGGATAGCTGTACCAAGCAGCGCAACTACACAGATCGGGGGTACAAGAAAAAAATTATTCCGTAACCCTGATGAGAAACTGATCGCAGGTGTATGCAGCGGTATTGGTAATTATTTTGGTATCAATGCATGGATACCAAGAGTACTGTTCCTGCTTCCATTTCTTTCTTTTGTTTCCCGCTGGGGTCATTGGGGAGGCTTCTGGGACTTTGGTGATGTGTTGAGGTTTACATTCAGCCCAACATCGCTGATCGTTTACATTATTCTATGGATAGTAATACCAGAGGCGGTAACCACATCAGAAAAACTGAAAATGAAGGGCGAGAAAGTGGATATGAATAGCATTAAGAATTCTGTTGTGGGCGAAATGAAAGGTGTTGGTAAGAAGGCAGAAAAATTCGGTAAAGAAGCATCAGCAGTTATCAATGAAAGGGCCGGCGCAGTTGCAGGCGATGTAAAGAACTTTACAAGGCGTAACCGGGGCGGACTTGGCAATGTGATCGCCATGATCGTAAAAATATTTGCTTACTTCATTATTGGGTGCGTAGCATTTGCATTAGTGATGGGATTATTTGCACTTGCAGTTGTATCTGTAGGCTTTTTCCCTTTAAAAGATTTTGTTATTCACAACGATTACCAGAATCTTTTTGCATGGGGTACTTTGATCCTGTTCATTGCAGTTCCTATTATTGGTATCATAACCTGGATCATACGCAAAATAGCAAGGGCTAAAAGCCATGGCAATATTCTTGGATTTTCATTTGGTGCACTGTGGGTTTTAGGATGGGTATGTTTTATATTATTGATCTCATCTATAAGCCGTGATTTTAATTACAAAAGTAAAAATGTAATTGAACAGGAAATAACGTTGGCCAATCCTTCTGTTCCTAAACTTGAAATAACATCTAAATCGCCTTTGGATAAATACAACCGAAGCAGATTCTTAAGGTTCGAGCCTTTTGAAGGCATACAGGAAGATACTGCCTTTGTAAACAATGTAGATGTACGCATCGTAAAATCAACCAACGACAGCTTTAGGGTTACGATTATCAGAATGGCAAGTGGCAGATCAAGAACCATTGCTGAAAATAATGCTTCGCAGATCCTATACAGCGGCGTACAAAAAGACAGCGTACTGTTATTGGATAAAGGTATTGCCATTAATAAAACTGACAAGTTCCGTAATCAAAGAGTAGTGCTTACTATTTATGTACCAGTGGGCAAAAGAATAAAGGTCGATAAAAGCATGTCCTGGTTTAATAACGTTCATTTTGGAAGCGATAATTACGGTGACTGGGATTATGATTCAGATGACGCAGCACAGGATTGGAGAACAGGTGTTGAATACATCATGAAAGAAGACGGCAGGCTATACCACCTGAACGGAACCCCGGCCACCAGGTCACGCTCAACAAGGGTGAACATAAACAGTAATGGTGTGGAAGTAATCACTGATGATAATAATGACAATAATGACAACTATCGTTATAACAGCGGAGAGCCAATGAATAAGATCGACTCACTGCAAATGAAAGAGGAAAAGGAAAAACAAAGAGTAAAGGATTCATTGGAAAAAGCAAAACAGAAAATTGAGCAACAGTTGGAAAAGATAGGTGGCAATACAGAACCTGTACCCTTAAGTTCGCAGTTACCTGTATACAATCCAATGGTAAATATTGATTAATTTATTTTTCAGCATTTCAACAGTTTAAAATGAAAAAACTATTTGTCCTGGCAGCATTTGGTTTCCTGTTAACCGGTTTTCTTTCTTCCTGCTTTCATCATGGTAATCACGTTTCAATAACCATATCAGATGATGAGGATGAGTATGAAATGGATGCTTCTTACCAAAAGCGAAAGACACACGCAGTACAGGTTTATCTCAATGATCTTTTACTGAACAGCAGCGTAACATTTAGGAATGACAGCGATGAAGAAATAGTACTTGCTGATAATACCACAATTAGTTTACGCTCTTACCCTGGCCACCTGAATATTAAAATTGATAAAACAGAGAACCCGGAGGAGTCGTGCGAAATGATAAGAGTGGTTTGTGAAGACCTGAAGGATATTATGGATGACAATTAAGATCGTTTCAATAGTTGAGTTGAAGTTGAAACCAACAACGTCCCCCGCTTTTTCGGGGGACTTTCTTTTTTTAAAGGCCTGAAGGCTTCAATCCTTCCTGACCCGTACCCTGAGTTTTTTATTTACATTTGCAGCATAATCATTAATCATAAAAAAATACTGGCTTTAATGAAAAATACACCCTTCATACAAAAACATATTGACTTAGGCGCTAAAATGGCTGAATTTGCAGGATATAATATGCCCATCAGTTATTCAGGTATCAATGATGAGCATGCTGCAGTACGAAATAATGCCGGGGTATTTGATGTAAGTCATATGGGTGAGTTTATATTAAAAGGAGAGCATGCGTTGGACCTTATACAAAGAGTTACCAGCAATGATGCTTCAAAATTAACAGCAGGCAAAGCGCAGTACAGCTGCCTGCCTAATGAGGACGGCGGTATTGTTGATGACCTGCTTGTTTACTGTATTGAAGAAAATAAAGTGTATATGCTTGTTGTAAATGCAAGTAATATTGAAAAAGACTGGAACTGGATAAAGAAGTTCAATGATAAGGATGTGGAAATGCATGATATATCTGACAAGACCTGCCTGCTGGCCATACAGGGCCCCAATGCAACAAGGATATTGCAGCCGCTTACCGAAATGGATATCATGAATTTAAAATACTACACCTTTACCAAAGGAAATTTTGCCGGCGTTGAAAATGTATTGATAAGTGCAACAGGGTACACAGGCGCTGGTGGTGTAGAAATTTATTTTGAAGATAAGGATGATGATGCAGTAAAAATATGGGATGCCATTTTTAAAGCAGGAGAAAAAGCGGGTATTAAACCTATTGGTCTGGGTGCAAGGGATACGCTGCGTTTGGAAATGGGCTATTGTTTATATGGTAATGATATTGATGATACCTCTTCACCACTTGAAGCCGGCCTGGGCTGGATAACCAAATTCAGCAAGCCATTTACCAACAGCGCTTATTTTGAAAAACAAAAAGCTGAGGGACTCACAAAAAAGCTGGTAGGCTTTGAAATGGTGGGAAAAGGAATTGCCCGCCATGGCTATGATATAAAAGATTTTGAAGGAGTTATTATAGGTAATGTTACCTCGGGCACACAATCGCCAACATTGGGTAAGGCAATAGGTATGGGATATGTTAATGTAAATCATGCTGCAGTTGACGCTGAAATATACATCAGCGTACGCAACACGCTCATCAAAGCCAAAGTAGTTAAGATACCTTTTGTTTAATTTATAATTTTATAATTGATAATTAATAATGTTTTAGATGGCAGGTTTTCTTTTAAATAAAACAGCCATATAGTTTAATAAATTATCCATTTTATCATTATCAATTATCCATTAATCAGCTATGCCTCAAATTCATTTAACATCCTTTATTGCTGCCCCTGTTGAGCGGGTGTTTGATCTTAGCCGCAGTATAAACCTGCACCAGATCTCTACAGCCGATACAAACGAAAAAGCAATTGCAGGAGTTCTTTATGGATTAATCAATAAAGATGAAACCGTAACCTGGCAAGCCAGGCACCTCTTTAAAACCAGGCGCTTTACTTCTAAAATAACAGATATGCAAAGCCCTGTTTTTTTTATTGATGAAATGGTAAGGGGCGATTTTAAAAGCTTTTATCATGAACATCATTTTAAATCTACAGATAATGGAATGATCATGATTGATAAAGTAAAATTTGAAACTCCTTACGGCATATTTGGAAAATTACTTAACCGTATTTTTCTTAAAACTTATTTAGAAAGGCTTTTAGTAAAAAGAAATGAAGTAATTAAAAATTATGCTGAAACCCAAAAGTGGAAAGCCATTTTGTCCTAAATTTAAAACATGCAAACAGCCCGGCCTCAATTATATACCTGTCTTTCTCCCGCTCTTTTAGATTTATATGATGTAGATAAAAGTATTGTGGTAATTATAGATGTACTGAGGGCTACATCAACCATTGCTACAGCTTTACATAATGGCGCAAAAGCTATTATCCCGGTTGAAACAGTTGCAGAATGCATACGCTTAGGAAAACAGATTGACAGCATTACAGCCGGTGAAAGAGATGGACAAATTGCCGAAGGACTGGCTTTCGGTAATTCTCCTTTTGAATATCCTGCTGAATTTATAAAAGGTAAAACACTGGTATTAACCACAACAAATGGAACCCGCCTGCTGCACATGGCCCTTTCGGCAAATGCCAAAGCAATTATTACAGGCTCTTTTCCTAACCTGTCGGCAGTATGTGATTTTTTATTGGCACAAAATCAAAATGTAATACTGGGTTGCGCCGCCTGGAAGAACAGGGTTAATATTGAGGATAGTTTATTTGCCGGGGCAGTAATCAGCAGGATTGGAAATAGTTTTGATATCAATTGCGACTCTTCCCAAATTGCCCTTTCCATGTATAATGATGCAAAACCCGACCTGTTTGAATATATGAGATCAAAGAATGCATCTCATTATCGCCGCCTCTCTGGCTTTGGATTGGAAAAAGATATCAGGTATTGTTTAACACAGGATATTGCAAACACAACGGTGGTATATGAAGAAGGGAAATTGCTTTCTAAATAAACCTACCTCGCCCCCCCAAAAAAATGTTAACACAAAATTTTTAACTGAACTTTCCCTTAACACTTCAGGGCTTACTTTTTTTTCGTTACTTTTGCAAATTGCCTTTTTCAGTAATCTGAAATCCTAAATCGGCAATCTTAAATACCGAATGGCATTACCGCACCTTATTAAACATGTTTACAATAATGGTTCCGACGAAGTGATCCGACGTGGAAAAAAAATTCATGCAATGGGTTTTGTGGAACTTGTTGAGCACGACCAGTTGATGGGCTCGGTGGTGTTCAGGGTAAAGGATGATAACTATGCTACTTTTTACAAAATTTATATTCAAAAATACACCGACGACAAATCAATGTCGGTAAGATGCTCGTGCCCTTATAACCTTGGGGATATTTGCAGGCACGAAGCTGCAGCATTAATGCGCCTGCAGGATATGGTGGATAAGAATATGCTGGGCAATACCAATATTCAATACAACCAGCGGCATACCGTTGCCAAGATGAAGCATATTGAATTAAAAATGATCAAGCTGCTTTCCTCACCCGGTATTTATACCGAAGCTGAAAATATTTTACGTAGTACAAGAGCAAACATTATTAAAGCGGCTGATGAAAGAGTTGAAGCAGAGCTGATATTGGATGGAGAAACTTTTCCGCTGGTTATTCAGAAGAATGACGAAAGAAATTTTGATACCTCCTGCAAATGTGGCGAAACGGAACATCCGCTTTGCGAACATAAGACAGTTTTGTTCCTTCAATTACTGGATGCATACGGTACAAATTATTTTGACAGCATACGCAACTGGAATAAGGAAAAGAATAAACTGCTGCAGATATATGGCTACAGCCTGGAAGATGACCTTACCAATAAGTTTGAATTTACTTATAAGGATGGTAAGCCATTTTTAAAAGTGCTTGATAGTAATATCAAAAGAGTTGTGGCAGGCACAACGCCTTCCCGCCCGGCAGATGCTTTCGTAATTGCAGAGATGCCCAGGGAAGAAGATGTGATGGTTGAAGAAATACCCGCCAGGAGACTTGGTGTGGTATTTAATTTTAATTCAACTATGTACCCGTATTTTGAGGTAGATGCTGTGCAGGGAGAAGCCGACGAAGCAAAAATAAAATATACCGGTAAAGTTGAAAAACTGGATCTGAGTAAGTTTGTTAATACCGAAGTGTTTAGCGAGGATGATAAACAACTGCTGCAGCAGGTTCGTAAATTACAAGCCAGCGAAATAAATAAATACCTGGATCGTAACTCGCCTTTTAGTGGAATCTGGGAGAATATCATTCATACCGATGGAGATGATTTACCTGATGAAACAAAGGCCCTGATTGCTGAATACCTTTTACCTAAACTGAAAAAAGTATTTGAAGAACAGGCGGGCAATAATTTTATTTTCTACCTGCCTCCTGCAAAGCAATTCAATACAGCCAATTTGCGTGGCATTGAATTAAGCGATCATTTTATAGCACCCGTTTTTAAAGTGCAGGCCAGTGCCGATCATTTTGAAATTGCCTGCATCGTAAAACTGATGGGCGATACTATTCCCTTCACCGATAATGAATCTAAAAGCAGTCTTGTTTATTTACATGATGATGTTTTATACCTATGGCAAAAAGCCGAGGATGTTTTGCAGGCCGAAAAGTTTTTAAAGGAAGGCAATATTCAACTCAGTAAAGAGAACTGGGCAGACAAAATAAAAAAAGTCATCCTGCCGCTTACCAGGGAATACAAAGTGGAGTTTGATAAGAATTTAATACGTGAAATTAAAAGCGGAGAGCCTGAAATTAAACTGCAGTTGCAGGAAAAGGGTGACTATCTTGTGTTTCAGCCTGTATTTACGTATAAAGGATTTGAAACAAAACCCACCGATAAAGAAAATATCACCATACCTGATGGAGATAAAATACTGATCATTGAGCGCAATCTGGAAGCCGAAGAAAGCTTTTTGAAAAAATTAGAAAGCCTGCATTCTATGTTTATCAGGCCAGATAATAATAAGAATAACCTGGTATTAAGAGGTGCAGATGTGTTGCGTAATAACTGGTTCTTTTTATTTGTGGATGCTATGAAGGAAATGAAAGTGCCGGTGTTTGGTTTTGAAGCACTCCGTAATTTCAGGTTCAACACAGCAAGGCCCAATACACATATACATGTAAGCAGCGGGCTCGATTGGTTTGATGCTAAAGTGGAAATTGAATTTGGTGAACAAAGAGTGGGTATTGATGAAATAAAAACAGCATTAATAAATAAGCAGTCGTTTGTACAACTAAGCGATGGCACATTAGGAATACTACCTGATGAGTGGCTTAAACGATATTCATTGCTTTTTAAAGTAGGCGATGGAAGAACCGACCAGTTGCGCTTATCAAAATATCATATGAGTGTGATAGATGAACTGTATGAGAACAGAGACGAAACTGAATTGAGTTTTGAGCTGGATGAAAAATATGAGCGGCTGAAGGAGTTTAAAAATATTCCGGAAACCGTTGCTCCACTTCATTTACAAGAAACATTAAGGCCTTATCAAACATCAGGTTTTCAGTGGCTCAACTATTTGAACGATGTAGGCTGGGGAGGTATATTGGCTGATGATATGGGTTTAGGAAAAACCATCCAGGCATTAAGTATGTTGCATCACTATAAAGAGATAAATGGCTCATTGAAGGCACTTGTTGTTTGTCCTACAACATTAATTTATAACTGGAAGAACGAGGTTGATAAATTTGCTCCTTCTCTTGGCTGGCATATACACCATGGAAGCATACGCACAAGAAGTGTGGAAGAATTACAAAAGCACAATATCATAATCACTACTTATGGCACACTGCGAAGTGATATACAGACTTTGCTGAAAATAAATTTTGATTATGTAATACTTGATGAAAGCCAGGCAATAAAAAATCCTGCATCAAAAGTTACCCGGGCAGCCTGTTTACTTAATGCCAAAAACAGATTGTGCATGAGTGGTACGCCATTACAGAATAACACGTTTGATATTTTTGCCCAGATGAATTTCCTGAACCCGGGACTGCTCGGTAATATGGAATTCTTCAGGAACGAATTTGCAACACCCATTGATAAGTTTGGCGAGCAGGAACAAAAAGAACACCTGCGCAAATTATTATTTCCCTTTATTTTACGTCGTACCAAAGAGCAGGTGGCCAAAGACCTTCCTGATAAAACAGAGACCATTCTATTTTGCGAAATGGAAAAAGAACAGCGTAAGGTTTATGAAGCTTACCGAAACAGTTACCGGGAAAAGATCCTGGGCACTATCGATCAGCAGGGAATTGGTAAATCACAACTTACCATTTTGCAGGGTTTGATGAAGTTGCGACAGATCTGCGACAGCCCGGCTATTTTGAATGAAGATGAAAAATATCCTAACCACTCCATTAAGCTGGATGAGCTGGCCCGTGAGATTGAAGAAAATATTGGTAACCATAAAGCCCTTATATTTTCACAGTTCTTAGGCATGCTGGCCTTAATTAAAAAGAAATTAATAGAAGATAATATCCCATTTGAATATTTCGACGGAAGTACATCGGCACCGGACAGGGAAAAGGCGATTCAGAATTTTCAGAATAATGATGAGTGCAGGGTATTTCTTATTTCGTTAAAAGCGGGAGGTGTGGGTTTAAACTTAACGGCTGCAGATTATGTATATATCGTTGATCCCTGGTGGAACCCCGCCGTTGAACAACAGGCTATTGACCGTACACACCGTATTGGGCAAACCAAAAATATTTTTGCTTACCGCATGATCTGCGTAGATACCATTGAAGACAAGATACTTGAGTTGCAGGAACGCAAACGTAAACTGGCCAGCGAATTGATCGCTGATGATGCAAGTTTTGTAAAAGCTCTTTCTAAATCAGATGTGGAATACCTGTTCAGTTAGGTTTTTATCAAACCTTACAGCTTAAGAAGCTATAAAATCTTTCAATCTTTTAAACTCCTGGTCATGAGTTGACTGAAATATGCTTTTTAAAGCATGGCCTAAAAACTTTAATACTGCATTAAAGGAAAAGCTCTGGTGTGTTGTGTTGTCGGTTTTCATACGTTGGATTTTGAACATCAAAAATACACATTCATTCCACGGATTGTCAAGAGCAGATTTCCTAAAAGTTTTGCAGGGTAATTTCCGAACCTAATGGGTTATTTTACTGCCTGGCCATTGTAACTTGTACGAAACCTGCGGTTCTTTTTGTAGTAGCGGATCGGATATATATCCGGGTTTTGCCTAAGCTTATTTATAAAGCTTTTTATGACATGTACTACAATGTGATCCGGTTTTGACTGATAAGGGGTTCTGGTCATTGGGGTATAGTTTATATAAACTTAACGACACTCATTTAAAAATATTGTCTAACCGGTATTCCTTTTACAAGCATTAAGGCTGTTTAACAAAACTTTTACCTGCCCAAAGAAGAGATCTCTGGTAATTCAACAAAACAGGATGCTACTATCCAGCATACGATGGCGAGAAATGCAATTGTTTCTCCTAATGATAACTCGATGTGTAAATATCTTTTCATAATTAAGGTTTTTTAAATATTTAAAAGTGTAGACCTTATGAAAAATGCAGGGTTTAAGCACAAAATAGTTTTACAATTTCTTTAACCACTTTGATTTAAGTAGGTACCTAATAAAAAAATATTATATGCCGATTTGCACTTATAATCACCTTTTAACAGGAATAGCGAGCTAATATCCTTTTCTGGCACCGTATTTGAAAAAGTACTAATGAAATAAAACTTTCAATTATGAAAAAAATATTGATGAGCATGTTGTTTGCAGCAGCAATTTTTTCTGCAACCAGCTCAAAAGCACAAGTTAAACTAAACGTTAATGTTGGGGCACAACCCCAGTGGGGCCCTGCAGGATATGATTATGCAGAGTATTACTATATGCCCGACATTGAAACTTACTATTATGTACCACGTAAAGAGTTTGTTTACTTTAATGACAATAAGTGGGTGTTTTCTCCCAATTTACCTCCTATGTATTCCGGTTACGATCTTTACCAAGGACATAAAGTAGTTTTTAAAACACCAAATGCGTACAAAAATTTTAAAACACATAAGGTAAGTTATGCTAAGTATAAAAATCACAAGGGACAGGTGACAATCAAGAACAAAGGGAATAATGGTAATCACTATGGACAGTATAAAAATAAAAGCAATAATGGTAATCATAATGGACAGTATAAAAATAAGGGCAAGGGAAATGGAAAAGGCAAGGGCCGCCAGTAATTTTTAATGTACTAAATAAACAAAAGCCATTTTTTAGTGGCTTTTGTTTTTATTGCAGGTCCTGGTTTTAAAGTTAAGTTTGCAATAATGGATATACTGTTAGATATATTAAATGAAATGTGTAAGGCTCATCCTTCCTCCAACTTTGTAAACAGCCTGCACCAGCAATATTGTAACAGGGGCGGCTTAAGTAAAAAACAACTGGAGGGCCTGCATAGTAAAGCCAGCAAAACAGAGACAATTTCACAGGGCAAACTGGCTACGCTGGAAGCTATCATTAAAAAAAAGCCAACCCGGGAAAGGGCAGCAGCAACCATATCGGCCCCCTTGCCAACAAAAGATGAAGCTGTAGGAAAAATGATAACAGTTATACTGGATAAATATCCTCAACACAAAAGACTAATGTTCTTAAGATCAAAGTTTGATAATAATGAAAATATTTCTGCATTGGAGATAGCAGAGATAGAAAAATTTGGGAAGTTGTTACTGAAATAATTATTCTTTCATAAAAACCTGCGCCGCAGCATCATTTTTTAAAAAGATCAACGTTGCCTTTCCATTATCTTTCAGGTAAACCATTTTACGGGATTCACCCCTTACCCTTAATCCATTTTCAGCTGGCGATACTGCAGCAAAATTTCCTTTACCCGTTCCTTTTAAAAGTAAAGCTGATGTAGCATCATAAACACCTACCATAACAGCGGGATCATCAGAATTTCCGCAAACCAAAATATCTTTTATTCCATCGTTATCTATATCGTCAATAATTATATCATTAATGGTTGAAAGCTGTGCTTTTTCAGGAAAAGGAATAAAACGGAAAGTATTATTGCCCTCGTTCATTAAAACCCCCGATTCAAAGAAGTTAGTTTTAAAGACTTCCATATTATTTTTTTCTGCATCGGTAAAAATTCCATCAAGGGTTTTGCCTGAATAATCTTTATAGCGTACAAATTTTTTCCGCATTGAAGGCACCTGGTCTATCAGTTGATCACGACTATACAGGGGATAACATTTACCATGAATGTAATAACCCAATACCGCATCATAACTTCCGTTGTTATCAAAGTCTTTGGCATAAATGGTAGCAGGTTCATTGATATTTCCTTTAATAGAAGAATTTAAACCACGGTTGCCCATAATAAAATCCATGCGGCCATCATTATTAAGATCGGCTGCTTTCATATTATACCACCAGCCGCTTAATGCATCCATGCTGATAAGCGTATCTTTTTTTGAGGGCAATATGATATGAACTGAATTTTGTTTCTTAATAAACTGCCCGTTTTGTAAACTGTAAATTTCAAGTGGCATCCATTCGCCACTTATAGATAATTCATTTTTCCCATCTCCGTCAACATCGGCCCAAACAGCCTGGTTAACAATGCCGGGATTAAGTAAGGCTTTTGCATATTGATTTGTAACATCGGTAAAAACACCTTTGTTGTTTTGTAACAGCATGCTCCTGTCAGGTTTTGGAAATGTGCCTGGTATTACATGGCCGCCAACAAAAAGATCAAGGTCACCATCATTATCAAAATCCAGGGCAGTAACACTCGATCCGTTAAAACCTTCTGTTGGTAATGAATTGACGGTAGCAGTAAAATTACCTTTCCCATCATTTTTATATAAGCGATCCTGGTATAAATTGTTACCAGGTTTGAATTCGGCGCCACCGCTTACAACATACAGATCCATATCCCCATCAGCATCTGCATCAAAGAAAAGTGCACCCATATCCTCAAAAGCTTTATGAGCTGTAAAGGAGGTTTGTTTTTTTTCAGCAAAAGAACCATTTGCATTTTGTAACATCAGCTTGGCTTCGCTGCCGGCAGCGCCACCAATAAAAATGTCTTCTTTACCATCACCATTTACATCTGCTTTTGTAAAGTAGGGGCCTTTGCGGCTGCATTTATAAGGGATCAGGGGCTCTCTTTTAAAATCTATAAAATCGTTTTCAGTTTGTGTGTATTTTAATTTTCCTGCTGCGCTGATGTCTTTAAAAGTGTTGCTGGCTTTTGCAACTGTGGCAATTGCGCCGCTAACTGCATTGGATTCATAAAGCGTTAACTCCTGGTCTGCCTTTATATTTTCAAGTATGATCTTCTTTTGATTGGGAAAAGTTATCTCTGCTTTGGTTATAACAGTTTCATCAGCAGTACCAAAATGAAGTACATGCTCCATGCTTGATAAAAAACCACGCTGCGGATGGTAGTGTTGAAATTGTATCTGACCTTTTGCATTGGTAAGTTTTACAGTAGCTCCATATACTTCATCTGCCGACCCCGGGGCTTTGTAAAACTTAAACCGAAGAAAGTGTGATGAGGCCTCCTGTTCACGTGTATTATTCTTAAAAACAAAAGCCGGGCCATCTACATTGTTCACAATAAGGTCAAGGTCGCCATCATTATCCATATCTGCATAAGCTGCACCACTTGAAAAAGATGGCGGAGCATCACTCCATTTATCGGTATAGTTATCAAATTTTAAACTGCCGTTGTTCCGATAAATATAGTTCTTAGTTGGTACGGAAGGAATGCTTTGCAGCCAGGTATTCAGGTCAACGGATTTACCTTTATTCATGCTGTTTATGATAGAATCAAGTACAAAAACCTTGTAATCCCAGTCGGTAATATCACGTTTTAATCCATTGGTTATATACATGTCCTTCCAGCCGTCATTATCCAGGTCAACGATGAGCGGTGCCCAGCTCCATTCTGTTTCTGCCACACCTGAGTAATTTGATATCTCGCTATAAGTACCATCCCCATTATTAAGCTGGAGTGAATTGTGCGGATATTGATAGTAAAGGCCGTATTTCAACAGCAACTGAAACTTATCATAATTCTGGTTTACAGCAAATAATTGTTTTTGCCTTACGGGGTCTTCCACAGCCATATCAACAACATAAATATCTTCAAGCCCATCATTATTAAAGTCGCTTATGTCTGATCCCATGGCAGAAAAGCTTACATGCTTTATATACGCTGTTAGTTTGTTTGTAAAAGTTCCGTTGCGGTTATTGATAAAAAGAAAATCGGGTTTATTAAAATCGTTGGCAACATAAATATCCGGCCAGCCATCTGAATTGATATCTGCAATTGAAGCACTTAATCCAAAAGCGTGGGTTATCAAGCCGGCTTTTTTTGTTACATCAAAAAATTTGCCGTTGCGGTTCTCAAACAGCCTGTCACTTACATAAACGGTGTTGGTATCTGCAGCATACACCATTTTACCATTTAAAACCGTTGCAGGTATGGTCATCGACTTACTGAAGTCGTAAGGGTGGTTTACGAAGAAGGCATCTTTATCTCCGTCATTATCATAATCAAAAAAATATGCCTGTATGGAAAAGCTCGATTCTTCCAAACCATACTCTGCAGCCCTGTTTGTAAATGTGCTGTTCTTATTATTAATGTACAATATTTTTTTACGCAGGTTTGGATCTTTATAACCCGATTTGCAGATAAAAATATCCAGGTATCCATCGTTATTTATATCAACCATGCTAATACCTGTTTTAATACCATCGCCCCCTTTAACACCTGCAGTTTCTGTTATATCTTTAAATTTAAAATTGCCCAGGTTAAGGTATAGTTTATTACTGCCCAGTGTTGATGAAAAATAAATATCAGGCAGGCCATCATTATTGATATCGCCTATACTTACCCCACCACCAATATACAGGTTCTCGTACATGTACATGAACATGTTTGATGTTTCCAAGATATCATTTCTAAAACCTATGCCAGTACTACTTTCGGGCAGCAACGTAAATAGCTTTGATTGCTGTGCCGATGCATTAACTGCAAAAACAATAAGCAGCAAAAAATTTAAAACGCCGTGTTTAATTAACATGATCTGATTTATTTAAGTCCTGCAGGATAAAGTGTTTGCAAAACATGTTTTCCCACATCAATGCCTTGTAAGATACTTATACGTGCTGTTGCAGGATAATGAATACCACCATACACCCTGCTCATCGAAGATTCCCTGGAGGCTTCGTAAAAAGATTTAAAATGCCGGGTATTGTTGCCAAATGGAATTTCTGTTTCGTCAGTAAACTCGTAGTTATCGCCAAACAACGCAGTTAACACAGTGGCAGCAGCATTGGATAGAACCGCATGCCCGCTTGTAAACTCAGGGAAAGGGGGTGTTTGGATATAGGGTTGCCAGTTCTTATCTACATAATCATTGATCACTGTTATTGGCCTTACCAGGTTGGTACGAAATTTTTCATCCCAGCAGGCAATAATCCCATCGAACATGGCAATAGCTGTAAGGGTATATGCAAGCGATGAACGGGTTACTGATTCTTTTTTTTCCTGGCAGGCCTGCCTGGTTATCATTATCCAGTGCCCTGCAGGCGAGATCTTATGTATGAAATAATTGAGGTGACCCATGTTTACAGATACATTGGGGTTATCATCCCAATATTTTGCAATAGCTTTTTTATTGGTATCCAGTTTGTTTCCTATTTCATAAACCTCCATCATCTCTTTGTAAAAGGTAGATTTTTTTTTGCGGCTATATACCAGTTTTTCTTTTGGGGAGAACTGGGATGGCGATGTTAATGTATAGGCCCTGATGGTTGTCCAGTGTGGCTCCAGGGCCTGTGAATAGTCTTCAGGCGTAGGCTGCCAGGTACCTACTGTAGGTAATGTTGAAAACCTGGGCATGCCACGTGATTGATTGTAATTATCTTTTTTTATCCAAATGATCATACTGTCGGCTACCCTTCTTGCATAACGCATAGAGTTATTTGTTATCACAGTATCTGTGCTGCTATGTAAAAGAGAATCAACAAAACCTTTTCTCCAGTCCTCAATTTTATACTCGGAGCCAACCAGGCTTTGTGCTACATAGGAAAAGGAAAGGCAGGCGGCTATAAAATTATCTATCTTTTCGGTAGGGGCAGCAGGTATATTTACCTGGCCGTTCAATTTGTAAGCTACAGCAGGTAAAGTTAAATCATCGTGCCTGATACATTCATAAAAAGCAATATTGGGATAAGCATAGATACGGCTTGCAACCGGTGGAGAAAAAAAATCAACCATTACCGTATTTATCAACAGGGTATTAAGTTCGTGAAGCGTACCGGATCTGTCCTGTGCTTTACCCTGCATGCCTGCGGCACCGGTAAGAACAAGTAAAAAAGCAAATGTTCTTGTAAGCAGTAAAGTTCTGTTCATTATAAATTAAGTTGATTTGAATCTCCCAAATTTAAAAAAAATTACCCGTCTTATTCATAGGTAAGATTTAAACGGGCTGTTAAAATAGGCTTTATTACACAATTGTATAATAAGCCTTGCTATTAAGTGAGCGGATTTAACCTGGTAATGTTGCTTCTTCTTTTTTTAGCTGCCTGTCAAAAATAAAAGTGCCAAAGGGAATAATAGAAGCTAAGAAGGCTTTGATAAGCCAAAAAAAATTTTTCTTTAAAGCTCCCCATACTTCAAAGGCGCAGTAAATAAAAGCTACGAAAAGTATTCCATGCACCCAGCCTGTGTATTTTACCGCTTCGGGTATCTGCATAAAATATTTCAGGGGCATGGCTATCAATAAAAGCACCAGGAACGATATACCTTCTGCAATGCCGATCATGCGAAATCGGTGCAGTATTTTTTTAGAATTATCTTTTTTCATACAGGTAAGGGATTAATAATTTACAACCTGCTCAACAATGGTTTGGGGGATATCACGCCATTCGTATTGCTGGTTCCTTAGTTGTGGTTCAAAGCCTGCGTCTTTAATGGATTGCTGAATGCTTTTATAAGTAAACCTATGCGGAGCACCTGCTGCACTTACCACATTCTCTTCTATCATAATGCTGCCGAAATCGTTGGCGCCTGCATTTAAGCATACCTGTGCAACTTCTTTACCCACGGTTAACCAGCTTGCCTGTATGTTTAAAATATTAGGTAACATGATCCTGCTCATGGCTATCATGCGTATGTATTGTTCGGCAGTAGTTAAATTATGTACCCCACGTATTTTTGCCAGCAGGGTATCTACATCCTGAAAGGTCCAGGGTATGAATGCAAGAAAACCTTTTGCCTCTGCAGGTTTGCGGCTTTGCACTTCTCTTATTTTTACCAAATGTTCAAAACGTTCCTGCAGTGTTTCTACATGGCCAAACATCATGGTGGCCGATGTAGTGATGTTGAGTTTGTGTGCTTCATGCATAATATCCAGCCATTCCTGTGCACCACATTTACCTTTACTGATCAGGCGCCTTACCCTGTCGGTTAAAATTTCGGCGCCTGCGCCGGGCAGGCTATCCATGCCTGCATCCTTTAATGCTTTCAATACTTCCCGGTGTGTACTTTTTTCCAACTTAGTTATATGGGCAACTTCCGGCGGACCTAATGTATGCAGTTTGATATTAGGATAAAGGGATTTAAGTTCTTTAAAAAGATTAACATAAAAACTCAACCCCAGTTCCGGGTGATGGCCGCCCTGCAATAAAAGCTGATCACCACCATATTTCATTGTTTCTTCTATCTTGATCTTATACGTTTCAATATCCGTTATATAAGCTTCGGCATGGCCGGGTATGCGGTAAAAATTACAGAATTTGCAATTGGCTATGCAAACATTGGTGGTGTTAACATTCCGGTCTATCTGCCAGGTAACCTTGCCATGCGGCACCTGTTTTTTTCTTAGCTCATCAGCCACAAACATCAATTCGGTTAAAGCAGCATTTTGAAACAGGTACATGCCTTCTTCTACAGATAACCATTCAAACCTTAGTGCTTTTTGATATAGATCATTTAATTGCATGTATTCTCCATTTGTGTAATAAAGAACAAAAGTACATCCAATAGGTTGTAAATTCGAAGGAACATGGTATGAGAAAGTTGTTTTTCATCATATTTTATTTATTTACACTTGCCCGGCTGCAGGCACAGGAACTGCTGCCCCAAAAAGAAGCAAAATTCATTACCCGCTTTCCTTTTAAGCAATTCAGCGGTGGCGTAATGGTAATACAGGCATGCTTTGGTAATGTACCCGATACTTTAAACTTTATACTGGATACCGGCAGCGGTGGCATTTCGCTTGACTCCAGCACCTGCAGTGAATTTAATATTACCCTCAAGCCAAGTGATACAACCATCACGGGCATTGGCGGCATCCGCAAAGTTGCATTTGCGTTTGATCAAAGCCTTTCATTACCTGGTTTAAAAATTGAACACCTGAACTTTCATGTAAATAATTATGAAGTACTCACCAGTGTTTATGGCGAAAAGGTTGATGGTATAATCGGCTATAGTTTTTTCAGCCGCTATATCGTTAAGATCAACTTCGACAGCAGTATTATTGAAGTGTACAGTCCCGGTAGAATTGATTATCCAAAATACGGTTACCTCATGCACCCTGCATTTACCAACCTGCCTATTCAATGGCTGAATATAAAAGATAAAAAAAGCCTTGGCTTTAATTTTTATATTGATACCGGGGCAGGCCTTTGCTTATTACTAAGCGAAAAATTTGCAAAAGACAGCAGCATCTTATTAAGCAGGAGAAAGCCGGTGGTAACACAGGCTGAGGGTATGGGTGGTAAACTGCAGATGCGGCTCACCATTATTAAAGAAGTGAAGGTGGGGCCTTACAAATTTAAATCGGTGCCTACATATCTATACAAAGACAATTATAATGTTACTTCGTATCCCTTTACCGGCGGACTGCTGGGGAATGATATTTTACGCAGGTTCAATATGGTTATCAATTATCCAAACCGTGAATTTCATATAATACCTAATAAACATTTTAATGAGGATTTTGATTATGCCTATACCGGTTTGGGTATTTATTATGTTGATGGTAGAATAATGGTTGAAGATGTGATTACCGGTTCGCCAGCCGATAAAGCAAACTTTAAAGTGAATGACCAGATCGTAGCCGTAAACCGGAACTTTAGCCAGAACATGCAGGCTTACAAATACATTTTACAAAAGCCATACGAAACCATCAAGGTTTTAGTAAAACGAGATGGCATTTTAAAGGAGCTAACCATTAATACGATAAGCATCCGTTAAACTTAACCTGCTTTTGTTCTGCCTCCGTACATTTGCAGATGATCCAGTTTGAAAAATTTGAAATAACCAATGGTTTAAAAGTGTTGGTTCACCAGGATAAAAGCACGCCCATGGCGGTGGTTAATGTGTTGTATGATGTAGGAGCAAGAGATGAAGACCCTGCCAAAACCGGCTTTGCCCATTTGTTTGAGCACCTGATGTTTGGCGGCAGTATAAACATCCCTGTGTATGATGAGCCGCTTCAGATTGCCGGCGGAGATAACAATGCCTTTACAACCAACGATCTTACCAATTATTACTGCCAGCTGCCGGCCGAAAATCTGGAAACTGCATTCTGGCTGGAGAGCGACCGCATGCTATCACTTGCTTTCAGCAAAAAAAGTCTGGAAGTACAGCGTAAGGTGGTTTGCGAAGAATTTAAAGAGCATTATATCAATAAGCCTTACGGCGACGTATGGCATAAGATGAGGCAACTTACATATACAGTGCATCCTTACCGCTGGATGACGATCGGTGCTGAACTGAGCCATATTGAAAATGCAACACTGGATGATGTAAAAGCATTTTTTCATAAGCACTACAATCCAAGTAACGCCATTTTAGTTGTTGCGGGCAATGTAACTGTTGAAGAAGTTAAGCGGCTTACCGATAAATGGTTTGCAGCAATTCCTGCGGGCAAAAAATATGTACGAAGCCTGCCTGCAGAGCCTAAGCAAACAGCTGCAAGAACCAATACTGTAAAAGCTAAAGTGCCGCTTGATGCATTATATAAATGCTGGCATATTTATCCCCGTACCGATATGCGGTATTATACAGCTGATCTTATCACCGAGATCTTAAGCGGTGGTGGATCCTCACGCCTGTTCCAGGCATTGGTAAAAGAAAAACAACTCTTCAGTAATATTGAATGTTATCATTTGGGAAGTACCGATGCAGGTCTGCTTACCATTGAAGGCAAACTGGTAAAAGGCATAAAGATGGAAGATGCAGAAGCTGCCATTAATGAAGAGTTGAAAAAACTTCAGAAAGATGGCATAACTGACAGAGAACTTGAGAAAGTAAAAAATAAAACAGAGAGCATGATTGCTTTTGAGGACATGAGCATAACCAACCGTGCAGCCAGCCTTGCCATGTATGAGTTAATGGGCGATGCAGAACTGATAAACAAAGAACTGGAAAGATACCGGACCGTAACAGCCGATGAGATACAAAAAGAGAGCAACATAATTTTTGAAGAGCAGAATAGCAATACGCTATATTATTACTCTGATAATTAAACCCAATACATGAACCGAAAAACAGCACCAAACATAAAAGATGCTATAGAATTTGAACTGCAGCTTAAACCTTACCAACACTTTACTTTAAACAATGGCGTACCTGTATATGCAATTGATGCAGGTGCACAGGATGTGCTGCAGCTGGAAATGGTTTTTTATGCAGGTAACTGGTTTGAGCAGCAAAGGAACACAGCATCTGCCACCAATTATTTATTGAAGAACGGTACTTCTAAAAGAACCGCTTTTCAATTAAATGAAGAGTTTGAATATTATGGCGCTTACTGCAACAGGGCATGTTATAATGAAACCGCATTGGTTAGCGTTTCTTCTTTAAATAAGCAATTGCCTGCATTGCTACCCATCCTAAGGGAAATGATAACCGATTCTGTTTTTAGTGAAGAGGAGCTGAGTATTTTTAAACAGAATTCAAAACAACGCTTAAAAGTTAACCTGCAAAAAAGTGATTTTGTTGCAACCCGGCTTATTGATGCGTATTTGTATGGTGAAGATCATCCTTATGGCAAGTACACCAATCCCGAAGACCTTGATGCATTAAACAGCAGCCAGCTTAAAGATTTTTTCAAACAATATTATTGCAACGGCCAGTGTGTTATATTCGTTAGTGGAAAATTGCCCATCAATTTAGAAAAACAATTGAATGATGCGCTGGGAGATCTTTCTTTAAAACCTTTTAATAAACAACTTTCAACTATAATACAATCTCCTGCTGCAGCAAAAAAATACCGGGTGCAGAATGATGTGAATGGTGTGCAGGCAGCTATACGCATTGCCCGGTCTTTTCCTAACCGGCATGATCCTGATTTTATGAAGGTGATGGTGTTGAATACTTTGTTCGGTGGTTTTTTTGGCTCAAGGCTGATGAGTAATATAAGGGAAGACAAAGGGTATACTTATGGCATACACAGTTATGTGCAGAATCATATTCACGATTCGGCCTGGATGATTAGCACCGATGCCGGTAAAGATGTTTGCGAAGCAACCATTGAAGAGATCTATAAAGAAATGAAATTGTTGAGAGAAGATTTGATAGATGAAGAAGAATTATTGCTGGTGCGTAATTATTTAATAGGAACTATCCTCGGCGATCTCGACGGCCCCTTTCACATAATGGGCAGATGGAAAAATTTAATTTTGAATAACCTCACCGATGATTATTTTTATCGCTCTATAGAAACTATAAAAACAATTTCGGCAGAAGAACTGAGGGAACTGGCAAAAAAATATTTAAACCCTGAACAATTTTACGAAGTAGTTGTAATATGATGATATGAAAAAATGGTTTTTTAAAGTATTGGTTTGTTCGGTAAATGTTTTTATACTGGCTTATATTTTACCCGGCATTACCATTGTTGACTTTTTTACTGCCATTGTGGTAGCCATAGTTTTGTCGCTGTTAGATGCTATTGTAAAGCCATTGCTTATATTACTTACTTTACCTGCAACCATTTTAACCCTTGGTCTTTTTCTATTTGTTATTAATGCCAGTATTATTTTAATTGATGCTCATTTTGTTCATGGCTTTGAAGTGGCCAGTTTCTGGCATGCCTTATTATTTGGTGCCTTGCTTTCATTCTTTAATTCGGTGGTACATAAAAGAGCATTCCCCGAGGATAGGAAGGTGGCTTAGCTAAGAGTATAAAAGAGAAAAGAAGAAAAAAAGGAGATAATCTTTCAGCTCCTTTTCTCCATTTTTCTCTTAGCCACACTTTCTCCTCCTTTTCTCTTTTATACTCTTAGCTAGTCTATATTCATTTTATAACGCCTTGCCTGTTCCTTAATAATTTTTTCAACCTCCGATTCTAAAGTAGCTGCATTATTTTTATTGCCCGCTCTTTTTACTCTTTCGGCAGCTATATAAGCATCCCGTTGTGAATTAAGTGTTGAAATTTCTTTTTGTACAGCACCGCGTTCTTTACTTTTTTGGTCCACGATTTTTTCCAGCTCTGCAGTTGTCTTGAATTTTAAACTGTCGGGCAGGTCTTTCTTGTCAATTTTTGTAAAATCAACAGTACCGCTTCCCCTTGCATCCACAAGGTCCCACTGGGCATTATTATAAACCTTGCTATTGCTTTTTGCTTTAATTCTTTTCATTCCGGCTTCTTTACTCATGGTAGTATTGGCAACATCCATTGCTGCCTGTTTTTGCTGAGAACGTTCCCCTGCATAGCCATAAGCTATATAGGTACCGTTTAATTTTTCATTGTATGAAAATATCAGGCTGTCATATGGAGTAGGAATTTCCTCTTCCTTTGCATTTTGATCGATATGGGTAAAGCTACCTGTGCCACATTCTCCAACCAGGTTCCAGTGTTCTCTTATACCCTGGGCTTTATCGCCACAATAAATAGTGTTTACAATCACGCCCTTATTCTTTGCCTCTAAACAGGCTTTAGTGTAATGTAGGTTACCCTGTAAAAAATCTTCATTACCTGCTATAAAGATCACCTTGTAATTTTCCGGTGATGCATCCCACTGCAACTCCTGCAGTGAACTGTAAATAACCTGGCCGCAATATTCATCACCACCATTGGTCTTTAAACTGAATAAATTCTGCGATAAAGAATCCAGGTCGTTGATGAAGCCGTTTATCTTTTTTACATAGCCGGCTTTTACATCATTGGTAGTTCTTCCATATTCATATAAAGCAATTTCAATTTGTGGTGTAGCATCGCCGGTACATTTTGCTTTGCCCATGGTGTTCACCATATTCCATAACTGTGCTTTGGCCTGCTCTATCAAGCCATCCATACTGCCACTTACATCCAGTAAAATGGCTACCTGTATCTTGGGGTTTGCATTTTTGGGTTTGGTTGTTTCGGTTGCCTTTTCGGGTAAATTTGTAAAGGCCGAAAAGATAAATGCTGAGACAATAAAAACTGTTACAGCAGCGGGTTTGAGTATTTGTTTCATAAATGATAGTTTTTAGGGAGATGCAGGAGCTTTTAAAATTGCACATTTAATTTGCAACTTATTGCTCCTTTATAATTGTTTTAACAATTGGGTAACATGAATTAATTATCAAAGTGATTTGGTAAGCTTACTTAACATCAGCTAACTTTACGCCTCATATACCACACGTATAACTATGCAATTCGACCGGAAGAATTTAAGCAACGAAACCTTAACTGATCTATACAAAAAGCTGTTGCTGCCCCGTATGATAGAGGAGAAAATGCTTGTGTTGCTGAGGCAGGGGAAGATCAGCAAATGGTTCAGCGGCATAGGGCAGGAGGCCATTGCTGTTGGTACTACGTTGGCCCTACAGCCCGATGAATGGGTAATGCCCCTGCACCGAAACCTGGGCGTTTTCACATCCCGTAAAATGCCGTTGAGTAAATTGTTCATGCAGTGGCAGGGTAATAAGGAAGGGTATAGCAAGGGCCGGGAAAGAAGTTTTCACTTTGGCAGTAAGGAGCATCATATCTGCGGAATGATATCGCACCTGGGGCCACAAATGGCCATTGCAGATGGTGTTGCGTTGGCTTATAAATTACGTCATAGTTCGACAGGCTCACCACTAAAAGTATCACTTGCTTTTACGGGCGATGGCGGAACCAGCGAAGGTGATTTTCATGAAGCATTGAATATAGCTGCGGTGTGGGATCTGCCTGTCATCTTCCTTATTGAAAATAATGGCTATGGTTTAAGCACGCCTGTAAGTGAGCAGTACCGCTGTAAAAATTTAGTAGATAAAGCCATTGGTTATGGTATTGAAGGGATACAGATAGACGGTAATAATATTTTATCGGTGTACGATACCATTAAAGGCGTTCGTGACTATTGCATAAAAAATCAAAAACCTTATTTAATTGAATGTATGACCTTTCGTATGCGTGGGCACGAAGAAGCAAGTGGTGTAAAATATGTGCCACCCGAAATGTTTGAAGAGTGGGAAAAGAAAGACCCGGTAAAAAATTATGAGCGATATCTTATTGATGAAAATGTTTTAACAGTAAAGCAGATTGAAAGTATTAAAGCAGAAACCAAATCATACATTGAAACAGAACTCAGCATTGCAGCCAATGCAAAACAACTGACTCCAAATACCATAGAAGAGTCAGGTGATGTGTATGCTCCAAACGAGAAACGAGAAACGGCAAACGAGAAACAAGAAACAGGTCCTCAAAAAAGATTTATAGACGGCATCAAAGAAGCTCTTCACCAAAGCATGGTCAGGCATCCCAACCTCATCATCATGGGGCAGGACATTGCTGAGTACGGCGGTGCATTTAAAATTACCGAAGGCTTTGTGGAGGAATTTGGCAAAGAAAGGATACGCAATACACCCATTTGCGAAAGCGCTGTTGTTGGCGCAGCATTGGGTTTAAGTTTAGAAGGATACAAAGCCATCATGGAAATGCAGTTTGCCGATTTTGCTACGGTAGGCTTTAATCAAATAATAAACAATCTTGCAAAAATTTATTACCGCTGGGGGCAAAATGCCGATGTTGTTATTCGCATGCCAACTGGCGGCGGTGTTGGCGCAGGGCCTTTTCACAGCCAGAGTAACGAAGCCTGGTTTGTACATACGCCGGGATTAAAAGTAGTTTACCCCAGCACAGCAGCGGATGCAAAAGGTTTATTAATTGCTGCCATCAACGATCCCAACCCGGTGATGTATTTTGAGCACAAAGCATTGTACCGTTCTATAAGCGGTCCGGTACCCTCAGCATATTATGAAGTAGAGATCGGTAAAGCAAGATTAGTTTCTGAAGGAGATGATATCAGCATTATTACTTATGGGGCCGGCGTGCATTGGGCGATGGACTATGCAAAAAATCATACAGATATATCGATCCATATTTTAGATCTCCGCACATTACTGCCCCTGGATTATGATGCGATAAAAAATGCAGTTACTGCCACCGGAAAAGTATTACTGCTGCATGAAGACAGTTTGCTCGGCGGTATTGGCGGAGAGATTGCTGCATGGATCGGTGAAAATTGTTTTGATGCTTTAGATGCGCCGGTAATTCGTTGTGCATCACTTGATACGCCAATTCCTTTTAATTTAGAGTTGGAGAAAAATTTTATGGCTTACAGCAGGCTGGATGAAATGGTAATGAAGCTGTTGAATTATTAGGAAGAGGTTATATTGCTTAAGTTTAACCCGGTGCAAGCAAAACGTAATTATAAGTATATTCAATTTCACTTTCTGACTGCTTAAATAAATTCCCGATGAGAAAATATATATTCTTCTTTGCAGCAGTTACTGCATTCGCTTCATGCGATCAAAATAATAAGACTATTTCTGTATCAACTTTGTACGACAGTTCCTACATGCCCGCCGTTTTCACCGCCAGTAATCGGCTTGAAAAAATAAAAACAGCATTTGCAGTCATCGACAGCATTTATAAAAAACATGCAACCGACAATCATTTCCCTGCCATTTCTTTTGGGCTTGTTGTAGATGGGCAGCTAGTTTACAAGAACAGTTATGGCTATACCGATATTGAAAAGAAGATACCGGCAACATCGGCATCCCTGTTTCGCATTGCCAGCATGAGTAAAAGTTTTACCTGCATGGCCATTTTAAAATTACGTGATGAAGGAAAACTGAACCTTGATGATCCGGCCTATCTCTATATTCCTGAATTAAAGAACTTAAAATACCCAACAGCTGATGCGCCACATATTACCATCCGCCATTTAATGACGCATGGTGCCGGTTTCCCAGAAGACAATCCCTGGGGCGACAGACAGCTTGCCGACAGTGAAAAAGACCTGATGGATTTCATTGGCAAACAAATCAGTTTTTCAAATCCACCGGGCATTGCTTTTGAATACAGCAATTTAGGTTTTGCCCTGCAGGGAAAAATCATCAGCAAAGTTTCAGGCATGCGTTACCAGGATTATATCAAAAAAAATATTTTAGAACCGCTGGACATGAAAACAACTACCTATGAATTTGGTGATGTTGCACCCGATAAACTGGCGCATGGTTACCGTTGGCTAAATGAAACATGGAACGAAGAAATTTTGCTGCATGATACCAAAGACGGCAGCTGGGGTGCTATGGGTGCCATGATTAGTTCTGTTGATGAATTTGCAAACTATATGGCGTTTCATCTTGCGTCATGGCCGCCCAACAATGCAAAAGATGATGGTCCTGTAAAAAGAAGTTCGGTAAGGGAAATGCATCATCCCTGGCGATGGAATGCTTTTGTACCCGACTATAAATTTCCTGATGGAAGAACCTGTGCTATTACAGCAGCCTATTGTTATGGGTTAGGCTGGGTGAAAGACTGTGATGGTAAAACTTATATCTCTCACAGCGGTGGCTTACCCGGTTTTGGAAGCCAGTGGCGTATCATGCCCGATTATGGTATAGGCGTAGTTGCATTTGCCAACCGAACCTATGCGCCCATGGGAGGCGTAAACCTGAGGGTGCTGGATACATTAATTAAAATAGCGGGCCTGCAGCCACGACAAATACTACCATCAAAAATTTTAGAACAACGCAAAAATGAGCTAGTGAAAATTTTACCGGATTGGAACAAAGCTGAACAAAGTGGCATTTTTGCCGAAAACTTTTTTCCGGATTATCCCATTGATACATTAAAAAAATATGCAAGGGACCTCTATGCTAAAGCAGGCAAAATAATTGCTGTAAAAGAAATGAAACCCGAGAACCAGTTGCGGGGTTCCTTTATCATTGAAGGGGAGAAAACTGATATAGAGATATATTTTACACTCTCGCCTGAAAATCCTGCATTGATACAGGAGTATCATATAAAGGAAGTGTCAAAACTTAAACCATGATTGCAATTTTGGCAAGGTTCAAAGCAATCAAAATACTACTGGATAATTAATTCAAAAAACATGGATGGACTTAACTATTTTCTCCCGGGCCAGGTTTGGCAATATGATACACGCCCTAGCGAAGAAAAATCAATACTCATCATTCTTTCTATTGACGATGAAGAAGATCATACCATCATTCATGTGAGGCTTGACAATATTAATTTTGTAAATAATGGTTGTATACAGCACCTGCCTTTTTCCGACGATGCCATTATGAATTCTGTAACCGCCTTTATAAAACACCTGGATGCAGTCCCTGATTTTAAAGCCGGATACGATCAATGGAAGCAGGAATTTGAAGCAGGAAAAGCTGGCTATTGGAAGATCCCGGTTAAGGAAGCTATCGAAGCAATAGACCAGGTAATGAATAAAAAGGATTAGCAGCACACAAAACAGGCCTTCATCATGCCACGAAACGAAAAATACTGGAAACGTCGCTTCGGCAACATTGACAATAAGGTTGAACCTTACCAACATCACTTTGACCTGCGCCGCATTGATGACCTGGACGATGAAGGCTTTGCCTATCTTATCGCTCCTGTAAAAGGCGTAAACATGCTCGACCTGAATGAAACTGAAATAACCAACGAAAGTATAAAACTGCTAACCCGGTTGGAATACCTAAAAGAATTAAGGGCGAAGGGTTGCAGAATTGATAATGGCTGTATTGAACACCTTAACAAAATAGCAAGCCTTGAATTGCTGCATGTAAAAAATACCGCTGTTACCATTGATGGGTTATTACAATTGAATAGCCTTGTTAATGTAAAGACCTTGTTATTTTCTGCAGATGATGTTGAAGCTATCAAAGAAAAGCTGCTGCAGTTAAAAACCATGCACCCCGGTTGCGAGTTTATTATTGACGGTAGGCCGTATTATGTTGATAGCATTGACCTTTTTATTTATGCAATAATAAAACAACCCTATACCTACAGGCTTAAAATAAAAAATGAATCATTGGATGCAACATGGAGCAACTGGCTTACTCAGCCCAGCGATAATTATATTGAAGCAGAAACCCAGGGGCCTTATTCCATGAATGATATCGAGTGGGTAGAGATTAACCCGGTAGAAAAAAGAGCTGTAGGAAGATTAGTACCTGAAAAGGAGTTTGATCATTCCTCAGCAATAATAAAGTTGCTGGAAGACCTGGCATTTCCTTTCATGCTGACTGATGGCATCATCAGTGTTTATCTTGTAAAAAATAAGCTATAATAATTGGCTCATAATTTCTTTCACTTCGTAATAAGTTTCCTCATCCGGGCAACGGATCTGCCAGCCATACAGCATTTCATATTTTTCAAAACAGATGGTAAAGTTTAGCCAGTTGCCTTTTAGTGTCCAGTTTGTCCACCATATACCGTAACCATCATGTTCTTCATCAACAGGTGCTTCATCATCGGGTTCCGGAAGATTTAAAGCATCATGATATGCTTTATCCAGGTCTGCTTCATGATAGTCGGCTTCTATAAGCTTTGCTATTTCCGGCATGGCAACATACAAATCACCCATGTGATTAATGCCATCAACAATATTTCGTTTTTTTGGTTTTTCCATCAGTTGCATTTTTCTCTGCGCCTTTGCGCCTCTGCGGTTAATTTTATTGCTCCCCCGGGTGATAACTTCTCTCCACATGTTTCATCACATCTTCTTTATAAAATAATACTTCTTTAAATTGCCCCTTGCTGTACATCAACCCCTGGTCGAAAAAGTGTTTGGAATTGGGGTCACCACTTTCGCCACCGGCCAGTAAGGATTTTGCTTTAACTTTTTTACCAAATTCCACAGCGGCAATAAAACTGTTTCCATTTACGCCATATCTTTTTTTTGTGCCAGCAAAGCTGCGGCTTACATACGATGGCAACATGCCCCATTGTGCCGAGGCAAAACCAACTGGTATGCTTGGTTTGCTGTCGTCAAATTTGCTATCAATATCTGATGAAATCCGTTGAAAGCGGTTTATATCTCCCCACGCAATTTTCCAGTCGCCATACTTTTCTTTCAGTTCATCAATAACAGCCAGCAAGGGTGGTATCACTTCATTTACATGTGCTGTTGCAGCAAATTCATTTGTTTTATCAACCAGGCCGGCACCGGGTTTATCAACCCTTGTTTTATTAATAGCCGCCAAAATCTTTTGTCCCCATTCAATTGCCAAAGTAGTAGCAATAGATTTTTCGCCACAACGAAGGTCCCAGTTTTTTAAAATAGTAATGGGTTCAATCAACTGTTTGTAAACAGGATCTTCGACTGAAAAATTCTTTTCAAATGCATTTACCAACGCAGGGACCAGGTTTTCAAAAGCAGCCAGGTAGGTATCATAACCTGCAGCAATTACTTTATCAAGTGTATATGATTTTTCTTTATCCAAAACTCTTACTGCATTAATGCCCCGGAAATTTTCTTCATCAGGCGCTAAGTATGCTGCATAATCCAATTTTTTTGGACTGTATTTTCCGGCAACTGTAAATGGAGTGGAGTTGCAGTTTTGTAACCAACCATTTTCAGGGTTGTATATATGTACAGATTCATTTACGGTATGATAACCTTTCCACTCGGTTGCAGCAGTGCTGCCATCAACAGGTTTACTCCAATCATATTTTGGATTGCGCTTTGGCAAAAAATTTCCATGCCAGTAAGCAATATTTCCTTCGGCATCGGCATAGATGGTATTGTTACTGGGGTTGGCACCCATGTCCATTGTTTTTTTAAAGCCGGCAAAACTGGTTGCCTTGGTACGCAGCCAGCTTTGCATAAAACCTTTTGTATC
>JBBSJI010000014.1:0-51076 GCA_038257425.1 Chitinophagales bacterium | reverse complement strand
AGACTCTTTAAAGTCTCCCCTTTCTGGGGAGATTTAGAGGGGGCTTATTAATCCTGCAAAATGCTTAACCGTACGTACCAGTTGCGATACATAACTCATTTCATTATCGTACCAGCTAACTGTCTTCACCATCTGCTTATCGCCCATACTCATTACCTTGGTTTGTGTTGCATCAAACAAAGAACCATAACTGATGCCGATCACATCGCTGCTTACTATCTCATCTTCGTTGTAACCAAAGCTTTCGTTGCTGGCAGTTTTCATAGCAGCATTAACCTGTTCTACAGTAACTGTTTTATCTAAAATTGAATATAATTCGGTTACAGAACCGGTAATTACCGGAACCCTTTGTGCACCACCATCCAGTTTGCCTTTTAACTCTGGCAAAACCAGGCCGATGGCTTTTGCAGCACCTGTACTGTTAGGAACAATATTGGCTGCTGCTGCCCTTGCCCTTCTCAAATCTCCTTTTGGATGCGGTGCATCTAAAGTATTCTGATCGTTGGTATACGCATGAATGGTACTCATGATACCGGTTATAATACCAAAATTATCATTTAAGGTTTTAGCCATTGGTGCCAGGCAATTGGTAGTACAGCTTGCACAACTGATCACTGTTTCGGTTCCGTCTAAAATAGCATGATTAACATTAAATACCACCGTTTTCAAATCACCTGTTGCAGGTGCAGAGATAACTACTCTTTTTGCTCCCGCAGTTAAATGTGCTTCGGCTTTTGCTTTATCAGTAAAGAAACCGGTACATTCTATCACCACATCCACGTTATGCTGACCCCATGGAATCTGTGCAGGATCTTTCTGTGCATATATTTTTATTTCATCGCCATTAACAACAATAGCGTTCTCAGTAGATTTTACATCCTGGCCAAAACGGCCCTGGGCACTGTCGTACTTTAATAAATGTGCCAGTACTGCAGGACTGGTTAAATCGTTGATGGCTACTACATCAATACCATCCATATTATATATTTGGCGATAAACTAACCGGCCTATGCGGCCAAACCCGTTAATGGCAACTTTTACTGTACTCATTTCAATTAAAAATTAAAAATTAAAAATTATGCTTTTCTAAATATGCGGTGCAAAAGTACATTTTGTACAACACATAAACAGGTAATATTTGCAAACGATTTAAATTATTTGGCTGAAAAACTGCCACATCTTATCTTTGCCGTCCTTTAACAGGAAATGCCGCGTTGGTCAAGGGGTTAAGACGCCTCCCTTTCACGGAGGAATCACGGGTTCGAATCCCGTACGTGGTACAAAGAAGCCTCCAGATCTCTCGGGAGGCTTCTTACTTTTAGATCAGTAAACTTTGCTTACTTACCTGCATCAAATTTCTTAAAGATCGTTTTCACATTCCTGTCAATTTCCCGGCTTGTAATATTTCCCGGGTTCAGTTCACTGGTGGTCCAGCCCTGCCAAACGGTTTTGTCAGTCCTGCTATCAATCATGGTGATCGTAACAGTTCCTTCTTTAACAGTTGTTGTGTAGCTATCGTAGCCCATGAACTGCGAAGGATAATAGAAACTGT
This sequence comes from Chitinophagales bacterium, assembly GCA_038257425.1. Lineage (GTDB taxonomy): Bacteria > Bacteroidota > Bacteroidia > Chitinophagales > Chitinophagaceae > Ferruginibacter. Next base: position 49,524 of record JBBSJI010000014.1, on the reverse strand, counting down.
GAACCCTGCCAGTATACCTGTTGTAATAACTACGGGTATAAGATTGAGAATAAACAGGATCCTGCTGCTGAACCTGATTCTTTTCAACTACCAGTTCGTAGTTAATAATAACATCAGGACGTGAATTCGATTCTACCCAGCCTTTTTTCTGCAACTCTGCATTAACGGCATTACGGATATTTGTTTCTGTAAAATCAGCCTTGCGACTTTTCTTATCTGATTTAAGATCATCCTTATCAACCCAGCTATAGGTTTGATATTTGCTGAAGTCTGCATTTTTGTCTTTTTCAATATGGGCATTACCGGCACAACCGATAAAAAAGAATGCAGCAAAAACTGCAGTCACCCAGCTTAGTGTTTTACGTGTCATAACTTTATGTCCTTTTTTTTAAATTGTTCACCGGTATTGACTCAAAAACTATGCTTTGTTTAAATAAAGGATTGTGAAAGTTTATGCAATGATAAGCGTGAAGGCAGATAAAAAAATAAATTGAAATGGTATGTTAAAGACGGGCAAAACTTTAACAGTCCTCACAAAAAAGTGGTTGCCAAAATGACAACCACTTTTTTAAAGATATTCAAATGTATGTTACTGGATCACCACTTTTCCGCTGGCCACCTTTTTGCCGCTGTTGTTAAACAGTGCTACAATATAAGTTCCCTTTCCTTTTGATCTCATATCAACTGCCATTCGCTGGTATGGCCCATTAATAGGATATGAATTGCTGTAAGCCAATGCACCTTTAGCATCAAATATCCTTAAGGTATGTGTATTGGTTGCTGTTGAGCTGTGATAGATCACATCAAATTGCCCGCGGTTTGGATTGGGAAGAATAAACAATTTAGCTGATACCGAATCTGCAATATTAATTAATGAAGAGGTATTGCTGCAATTACCGGCATTGGTAACTCTTACGCTATAGTTGCCTAATTGATCAAGATTAACCTGTATAGATGAACCGGTAGCTCCGGGAACAACGACACCGTTCTTAAACCATATATAATTATAAGTACCGGGAGGTGTAACATTTGCCGTAAGTGTTGTTTTCAATCCCGGCAAAAGCCTGGTGTAAGGTGCTGCAGAGATACTAACGGCAGGCTGTGGGCTTACTGTTACCGGTACAGCCCCAGATGCATCAGACACACAACCATTGGCATTGGTAACTGTAACAGAATAATTACCGCTTGTTGAAACTGTTATTGACTGTGTTGTTGCGCCATTGCTCCATAACCAGCTACTTCCGGCAGAGGCGGTGAGCAAAACTGTATTTGGCTGGCAAACTGCTGTAGGACCACCTGCGGTAACAGATGCTGTAGGTTTAGGATTAACAGTAACCGCTATAGGCGTTGTTGTACTTGTGCAGGTTGCTGTAGTTACTGTAACTGTATAATTACCAGATGTTGTAACTGTTATTGATTGTGTAGTTGCTCCATTGCTCCACATATAAGAAGTACCGCTGCTGGCAGTAAGCACTACACTGCCTCCCTGGCAGAAAGTTGTAGCCCCGCCGGCAGAAGCTGTTGCACCGGGAACGCTGTTAATGGTAAGCGTTACTGCAGTACGTCCTGCACTTCCGCATGATGTTGTATTATTTACGCTGGCAGCATAATAGGTTACTGTGCCAACTGTATTTAATGTAGGACTTGATACTACTGAACCTCCGGTTGCAGCAGTATACCATACAACCGAATGGCCTGCAGGCACTGTAGCGCTAGCAGTTAAAGTTGGTATAGTACCTCCTGCGCAAACTGTTTGTAACTGGTCGCCACCTGATATTGGTGAAGCAACTGCAGAAGTACCCACTGCAACAGGTAATACTGATGGAGAAGTTGTACAGGTTCCGTTGCTTGCAGCCACACTTACATTTCCACTTGTGCTGCCACCGGGATAATTAACGGTGATAGCAGTTGTTCCCTGGCCTCCGGCAATATTTGCACCGGGCGGAACGGACCAAACATAAGAACTTGCTCCGGGTACTGATGCAATGGAATAAGGAACATTACTTGGTGTACCGCAAATTGTGTTTTGACCCGTAATAGCACCTGGTGTGGGAAGACCTCCACCACCATTTGATACCGTAACATTGATGGCATTTGATCTTTCGCCCTCTGCACCCGTAGTATTATTTTTTGCGCTGATGTGGAACCACATACTTAAATTAGGTGTAAGCCCTGTTGCAGTATAATTGGTTCCGGTAATATTGGTAGCCAGCGTTTCAAAATTACCCGTTGTGGTATTTAGCTTCATAAGATCGTAATGCGTTGCATTGGCAACAGCTGTCCAGTTAAAGATCACTTCACCTGCATTACAGCTTACGCCTGTACCTGTAAAACCAGTGGTGGTTCCAAGTATTTTAAAAGTTGCATCGCTTACATCTGTTAAAGATCCGCTTGTTACTCTTATCAGTGCGGTTGATGTATTTGCTGATGGAATGGTCCAGCTTAACCTGGTAGTAGTTGCAGGCACTGTTGTAGAAATTGTTGTCCAGTTACTTCCATTATCTATTGAATATTCAACAGTCTGATTTGAGGTAACACCTGAATTATCCCATGTAATAACCTGTGCAGCTGCGGGGTTAAACGACTCTGCACCATTGGGATAAATTACTTCGATATAAGGTTGGTTGATGTCCCATGTAAGTACATAAGCTTGATTGGGGCCTGTTGCAACTGCTTCACCAATTACCCTTAATGTATAAGTGCCCGCGGGTGGGTTGCTTATCGTTACCTGTTCAATATTGCTGATATTATCATCTGCCTGTGTAGCCGGCAGCGATGGATTGCTTGGATTTAATATCCAGGGCATAGTAGTAGTAGCCCCCTCAATTACCCTCAGATCAAGATTGTTCACCAATGCAAAGGCTGAATTGGCAGCTGCAGCCGGATCATTCCAGGTAAGCATTACCCGCAAACGGGAAGCGCCTGCCGGAACGGTAATGGTAATATCATTAGTTGCTCCTGTAACAATGGTATTTAATGCGTAACGATTAGTTTCCAGAATTTTTACTGCAGCCAATGCATTTACACGACCAAATCCAAAGCGGTAATCGGGTCCGGCATTGCCAAGATCATATGCTGTATTGCAGGCAATATTTTTTATAAGGGCAGAAGGAGGCAGTACATTGCTGTTTAATTGTTTGTAACGCTGTGCCAGTAAAGCCACGGTTCCTGTTATACCTGGTGTGGACATAGAGGTACCTGAAATGGTACCATAAGTATTTAATGGGGTGTAGGTGGAAAATACATTGTTACCCATTGCCACTATTTCCGGTTTGATCCTTCCATCATGAACCGGGCCACAACTGCTGAAAGAGGAAAGTACTTCATCTGTAGTTATACTTCCAACCACTACATTATTTTTTGCTGACTTACCTGTTCCTGTGATCGTTCCCCATCCACCGGCACAAGCTGCCTGGTTATTACCCGCAGAATGACAATGAAGGTGATAAAGATTATTGTTAAGATTGATGTCTGTATTTCTTGACCTTAGGGAATAGCTTGCAGATGCTCCGCCAAGTCCGCACTGTACGCCAAGTCCATCATGGTAAGAGTGGTTACTTGAAATAAGTGTATTAGCAGGTATAGCAGTGGCCATCACAACCTGAACATCACCAGAAAAACCATAGTAAGAAAAAATATTTGCATTGGATGCCATACCTCTTGCGGTAGGATTTATAAGGCCCCTGCCGCCAATGGTTCCTGATACATGGGTACCATGACTTCCGGCACCCCCGGGATCAACATTTACCAAACGCCCTGCAGGCGAAAAATCAAGATGCTGACTGGCTCTTTCATCCCAAACACCAATATTCATATTATCGCCTTTTAAATTTCTAACGCCATCATTCAATATGTTTACACGGTGCAATGAACGGCCCGGCAGGTTTTCCGTCTGGTTAGGCGGAGCAATATATTCAGCCCATTGAACAAATGGAAGTCTGACAAGTTCTTTCGCATTCGCCTCGGGGATCCTGATAGTGAACATCCTGAAATCGGGAACATCCTGGATCACAGTACCGTTCAAAAAAGAAATCGCTTGCTGAACATCTGAGACCTTTAATTTTTCATATGCAATAATATCAACATCAGCGTAACCAGGCTGTTTAATAGCATGCGGTGGAACGCTGCCAGTTAAAAAAGAAGGCGCTGCTTTATCGGCCGGTTTAAATTGAAACACAGCCCTGAATAGATCAGATCTGATATCTGAAATATTTGTGGCTGCTGATACGCTGGCCGTGTAGGCATTATTAGGTATATAATCTATCAGTTCAATGCCATCAGCTTTAAGATTATCTTTTTGCAACTGGGTTGGCAATGTCTTAAATTGTATAACAACATAATGCCTGCCATTAAAAAGACTCTGTTGAAGTACAGGAGCATTTTTTGTAATGCTTTTGATATTTGATTCAGGAATAAATTTGCCTGAATGTAATAAAATGCTGTAATCCTGGTTTACCTGTGCAGATAAAAGCGCAGGAAAGAATACTAACATGACCGACTTAAAAAGAAGGGTAAATAAATGTTTCATTTAAATTTTTATTTAGGTGAGAGAAACAAAAGCAGGTTTTCTGGCAATTTAAATAATAAAATCAGTAAAATTAAATATTTAACTTACTATTATTCTATTCCCAGGTCTGCCCATGAAAACGATCAGGAATTTTTACGATATGCTTACTAAAAACACAGGCAGGCCTTAATTTTATTAAACAAAGTATCAGTAAATTGCTGAATATTTAAACAAACCAAAATCATGAGCATTAACTGGACCGGTGTTTTCCCTGCACTTACCACTAAGTTTACCGAAGATGATAAATTAGACCTCCCCCTTTTTGAAAAAAATTTAAACGCTCAATTGGCTGCCCGGGTCAATGGCATTGTACTGGGAGGTACATTGGGCGAGGCAAGTGTGCTATCTACAGTTGAAAAAGAACAGCTTGTAAAATTTGCTGTAGATAAATGTGCCGGCAAAGTACCTGTTGTTTTAAATATTGCAGAAGGTTCAACTAAGGATGCTTTACAACAGGCCGAATATGCCAAAGCCTGGGGAGCCAAAGGTTTGATGATGTTGCCACCCATGCGCTATAAAAGCGACCATCGTGAAACCGTTACTTATTTTAAAGCAGTTGCCGATGCTACAGAACTTCCTATCATGATCTACAACAATCCCGTTGATTATAAAATTGAAGTAACACTGGATATGTTTGCGGAATTAATTGCCTACGAAAATATTCAGGCAGTAAAAGAATCTACCAGGGATGTTACAAATGTGACAAGAATGAAAAACCGTTTCGGCGACCGAATTAAAATTTTATGCGGTTTAGATACGCTGGCCATGGAAGAATTGTGTTTGGGTGCCGATGGATGGGTGGCGGGATTGGTTTGTGCTTTTCCTAAAGAAACAGTTACCATTTATAATTTGGTAAAAGCCGGTAAGTTAGATGAAGCCACAAAAATTTATCGCTGGTTCATGCCATTATTGGAGTTGGATATTCATCCAAAATTAGTACAGTATATAAAACTGGCAGAAACACAGACAGGTATTGGATCGGAAAATGTGAGGGCACCGAGGTTAACATTAGTTGGAAAAGAAAGGGAAGAGATTTTAAAGATCATTAATGCTGGAATTTCAACAAGACCGATCTTACCTGATTAATTATCAATAGCACTTTAAAATAAAATTTGGGCTAAAGCCCGGACCAAATAATCAATTGCCCGGCCCTTAAGGGCCGGGCAATGCAAACAAACACTCACCGGGCTTTAGCCCAAAATAAATTATTATGAAATTTACAGATGCTACATCACAAGCAATTGAAGATGTAATGCAACAGGCATGGAATGCATTTCATGTGTACCGGAAATTTTCCTTAAAACAACGAGCCGCTTTTATGAAGGCTGTTGCTGTTGAACTGGAAAATTGTGACGATGCTTTGATACATATTGCTATGCAGGAAACAAACCTACCCGAAGCAAGATTACGTGGCGAAAGAGCAAGAACCATTTTCCAGCTAAACAATTATGCCGAAGCCTGTGAAAAAGGCAACTGGCTTGAGGCAAGAATTGATACAGCTATTCCCGATAAAACGCCACCCAAACCCGATATCAGGAAAATGCTTGTGCCGCTGGGACCGGTTGTGGTGTTTGGTGCAAGTAATTTTCCTTTTGCGTATTCAACAGCCGGTGGAGATACGGCCTGCGCACTGGCTGCCGGTTGCCCGGTAATTGTAAAAGTACATCCTGCACATGCCCAAACATCGGAGCTTGTTGCAAAAGCCATTTTGATTGCTGCTGAAAAATGCAATATGCCCAAAGGCATTTTTGCGCATGTACACGGCACCGGATTTGAAGTTGGAAAAGCTTTAGTAATGCATCCACACACTAAAGCAGTTGGCTTTACAGGCTCCTTTATTGGCGGCAAACAATTATTTGATTGGGGCAACCAGCGTAAAGAACCCATCCCTGTTTTTGCAGAAATGGGTAGTGTTAATCCTGTTTTTTTATTGCCCGAAAAGTTATCCGCAGCATCCGATGCGAATAATTCAGCTGCTGAAATTGCACAGCAATATGCAGGTTCCATCACTTTAGGTGTTGGACAATTCTGTACCAACCCGGGTATCATCATTGCCATTGAAGGTGATGCATTGCAAACATTTATTCATGATCTTGGTAAAGCAATTCAGAAAATTACACCTGCACCGATGTTGCATCCCGGTATTGTTACTGCCTACAAAAAAAATAAAGGCAATGCTTTGTTACAGGAAGATGTTCATTTGGTTGCCGAAAGTGAAACTGATGTAAAAGAAAATGAAGGACTGCCAACCATTGCTACTGCCAGCGGACAGGCTTTTTTAAATAATCCGGTACTGCACCAGGAAGTATTTGGCCCCTACTCTATCGTTATCCGTTGTAAAGACATGCAGGAAATGATCGCCGTTGCAAAAAACCTGGAAGGGCAATTAACAGCTACTTTAATGGCAACAGAAACTGACATCAAAGAAAATGAAGAACTGGTTGAGGCTGTAAAAAATATTTGTGGCCGTTTTATTTTAAACAGTGTGCCAACAGGTGTTGAGGTTTGTTTAAGCATGCAGCATGGCGGGCCTTTTCCGGCCACAACCGACTCAAGATTTACTTCTGTTGGCGCAGATGGCATCAAACGTTTTGCAAGGCCAATTGCTTTTCAAAACTGGAGCAATATTTTACTGCCTGATGAACTGAAGAATGAAAATCCTTTGGGGATATCCAGAACGGTGAATAATGAGTTGACCTCGTCTGCGATCTAAGCTGCAAGAGTCACTTGTTGATCTGCTCTTTTATGTTTTAATGCTAACCAGCCCGTAACAGGAATAGAAACGATAAAATAACCGGCAAGTATGAATTTTATTAGCGGAGAATAAGCATCTGCCCCAAACCAATCATACTGCACATAAAGTAGACTTAATCCCATTCCACTGCGGATGATCTCCCAAACAACAGCAAATTTATTTCCATCCATCATGTCGGTAAGTGCATATACACTTAAAAAGATAAAACCGCCATACCAGAAGATATAATTTTTATCCAGGCCGTTGATGAGTGCAATATTACCAAACATATAACTGATGAATAATAAAATCATGAGCATTTGTATCCAGCTCCATATGTTTAGTGCCGGAGTAGTTGGCGTATCATATTTTTCAAATTGATACACATCATCTATTTTATACACCGGGTATTTTGCTGCAACATCTGCAGGGCGATAACCGGTATGGCGAAACCATAAAGTAAATTTTTCTTTCCAGCTATTGGTTCTCTGGGCATCTTTCATCAGCAACCATACATGCTGAAAATTTATTTTGATCGGGTTCCAGGTTCGTACCGGCCTTGTTATTCCGTATACAGGTGGCACATCGGGTAGTTCCTCCTGAAAACTACCAAACCATTTATCCCAGAAAATAAATATCTGGCCATAATTCTTATCCATGTATTGCGGGTTGATAGCATGATGTACACGATGGTGCGAAGGGGTAACAATGATCTTTTCTAAAAACCCCATACGATTGATATGCTGCGTATGATACCAGAACTGGGCAAACAAATGCAGCGGGGCAACTACAGCAATAACCTGGTAAGGAACACCGAACAATGCAGCGGGCAATAAAAATATGGCAAACGTTTTTACAATAGAAGAAATGCTTTGGCGCAATGCACAGGCAAGATTAAACTCTTCGCTGCTGTGATGAACAATATGCCCGTTCCAGAAAAAATTTGTAACGTGCTGAAGCCGGTGTACCCAATAACCTGCAAAATCCAATGCAAAAAAAGCGATGACATAAACGATGAAGGTATTCTCAATACTGGTTAATGCCAGGGTTCTTACTAAAAAAGGATAAGTAATTATAGCAAAGTATAAACCCACTACATCTTTAGTAACATTGGTAACTCCGCTGCTAAGGCTGCTGATCATATCCATATTAGGTACTGTATCTTTTCCCTTGCGCCAGCCATACCATTTTTCAAAAAGTACCAGCAACAAAAAAGCCGGCATGGCAAAGAGTAAAATTTTTCCGTATTGTTCCATCCCATAAATTTACATAATGCAAGGCAAATAGTCTTTACGAATATTTAGAACCGGCAAAAAATGCTCCCCAAAACAAATGTGAACCCACCATGTAATGCCAGTTCAGCCGGTAAAATATAATGTTAAAAAAACCAGGCTGGTTCTTTCAGATTAAACTTTCATAAAGTGAATATTTACGATGCATACATTTTAACAAAAAAACAATTAACCTCCTGCCCCTCTGGCACAATTATTATCACTTACATCATAAATTATTTTTTAAAATTTAAAACGAAATTTCATGAAAAAAATATTTACTCTTTCAGCATGTTTTTTCCTTTTCATTATTTTATTAAGCAGTTGTGCAAAAGAACGCGTTGTTGGTAATAACGATGAAAGCTACTGGTTAAATAAAGAAGAAGGAGAAGTAGTTTACAGAGATCCCAATTGTAATTATTATGTTATTGAGACTTATTACGGCCACAATATTGTACGTACCTATGGAGGATATAAACCCTACGAAGGCGACCTTGTTTATGGCAATTTCAGCAATCTGGGTACAAGGGATATGTATAACTATTCGGCAAAACTTGTGTTTACAGGCACAGTAACCGACTATTGGTTAAGTTACAATGACGCTTTAGATGCACTTGATTACTACTGCCCGTTTTATGGTAAAGGTGGAGAAACAAGGGTTTTTAAAGAATCAACTAAAATCAATAAAAAATAAAGACTGATAACCAAATTATAAGGCCAATACTATTTTTGGGTATTGACCTTTAACTTTTTTTTATGGAACCTGCAAATTCAAATTCATTCGATTGTTATTTAACGCCCGTACAATCGCAATTTTTTCTGCTTTATTAATGCATTAAGACCATAATGCATTTTGTAGTTTTTCTAGTATTCAATAAAAATCTTTCTGTCCTCTGTCGTAAAACAAGGAAAGTTTTAATTAAGTTGCAGAGCAAATTGACAAACTGCCTTGAAGAGAACATTTATTTGTATAGATGCCCACACCTGCGGTAATCCTGTGCGCCTGGTAAAAGAAGGTGGACCGGTGCTAATGGGAAGCAATATGAGTGAAAAACGCCAGCATTTTTTAAAGGAATACGACTGGATTCGAAAAGGCCTGATGTTTGAGCCCAGGGGCCACGACATGATGAGTGGCAGCATTTTATATCCTGCACACGATCCACAAAATGATATAGCTGTTCTATTTATTGAAACCAGTGGTTGCCTGCCCATGTGTGGCCATGGAACCATCGGCACCATTACCATAGCTATTGAAGAAGGTTTAATAAAACCCAAAACACCCGGCATAGTAAGAATGGAAGCACCAGCTGGCCTGGTATCGATCTCTTATAAGGAAGAAGCAGGCAAAGTAAGATCGGTAAAGCTTATCAATGTCCCATCCTATTTAGCCGAAACAGAAATAGCAATTAATTGCCCTGAGCTGGGCGAACTGGTGATGGACGTTTCTTACGGCGGTAATTTTTATGCTATCGTGGATGTACAGAAAAATTTTAAAGGGCTGGAACATTATACCGCAGATAAACTGATCAGTTGGTCGAGGGAATTGCGCCAACGCATCAATGCTATATATGCCTTTGTACATCCACTGGACGAAACGATCAAAGGTTGCAGCCATATTTTATGGACCGGCGCTGTGCTTGACAAAACATCAACAGCCCGTAATGCGGTGTTTTATGGAGATAAGGCCATTGACCGCAGCCCTTGCGGCACAGGTACCTCTGCCCGTATGGCCCAATGGTATGCAAAAGGAAAATTAAAAGCAGGAGATCAGTTTATTCATGAAAGTATCATCGGCAGTAAATTCATTGGTACAATAGAAGAAGAATTAACCGTTGCAGGAAAACCGGCTATACGACCGGGTATTGAAGGTTGGGCAAGAATTTATGGCCATAATACGATCACGATTGATGATGAAGATGACCCTTATGCTTTTGGATTTCAGGTGTGACCCCCTCCGCCCCCTGAAGGGGGAACTGGGGCAACAGTATTATTTAACAACTAGTATTTGGTCTGCATAGAGATCATTAAAAAAAATAAACCTCTCTTCAAAAATATTCTGAGCTATGCAGCAGAGTATTTTGAATTGAGATTCCCCCTTCAGGGGGGCAGGGGGTATGAAAGTAACAATTATTGGTGGCGGGGTAATCGGTTTATGCAGTGCCTACTATTTACAAAAAGCAGGTTATGAAATAACTGTTATTGAACGGGGTGATATTACCGATGGTTGTTCATTTGGCAACATGGGCTATATGTCGCCCAGTCATTTTGTGCCTTTGGCAAGCCCGGGCATTATTTCGCAGGGATTAAAATGGATGCTTAGCCCTACATCTCCCTTCTACATAAAACCCAGGCTTAACCTTGATCTGATGCAATGGGGCTATCATTTCTGGAAAAGCAGCACGGCAAAGACTGTTAAAAAAAATTCACTGCATTTAAATGATATCTTACAATTAAGCCGTCATTTAATAAATGAAATGCGCAACGAGATAGGTGATGTTTTTGACATGGAGGAAAAAGGTTGCCTGATGATGTGCAAACAACAAAAAACACTTGATCATGAATTTCACCTGGCAGATGATGCAGAAAAATTTGGATTAAAAGTAGAACGCTTAAATAAAGCAGCGGTTCAGCAATTAGAACCAGATGTGGAATTAAATGTTGCCGGTGCGGTATTGTTTAAAGATGATTGTCATTTTAATCCCGGCAAAATGATGATCGCATTAAAAAACTACCTGGAAAATAAAGGGGTGCAGTTCCAACTCAACACAACCGTAACAGGGTTTGAAAAATCGAACAACAAAATTTCAGCAGTAATTACCGATAAAGGAAAGTTTGATTGTACAGAGATTGTGCTGGCAACAGGAAGCTGGCTTCCTGTGGTAGCAAAAATGATGGGCATAAAATTATTATTGCAGGCGGGTAAAGGCTATAGCTATACTTATCCTCATGTTGAAAAAAATATACAATACCCGGCCATACTGGTTGATGGCAGGTGTGCTATAACTCCCTGGGCACAGCAGCTCCGCATTGGCGGCACCATGGAATTAAGCGGCATAAACAATAAGGTTTTAATAAAACGTATGCAGGGCATTTATGATTCTGCGAAAGATTTTTACCCTGGTTTACAAATTGATTTTCCGCCCGCCGATAAAATATGGAACGGCTTAAGGCCGGTTACACCGGATGGGCTTCCATACATAGGCAGGGCTTCAGGCTTAACGAATGTTACTGTTGCCGGGGGACATGCCATGCTCGGCATATCTGAAGGAACGGGAACCGGTAAAATTGTAACGCAGCTCATTTCAAATGAAAAACCTTCTATCAATATTCATGCTTTTAACCCGGGCAGGTTTAGCTAAGTAAAGTTTCGGAATGCATTTCCGGAACATCTACATCTTTAAAGCCTTTATGGATTAGCCGCTGTTGAAATTCCTGCTGTACGGGGTATTCTCCATGCACTATAAACAGCTTCTTAACTGCTGCAGGGTCCTGGCAGGCCAGGAACTGGCAAAGATCTTCATAATCACCATGAGCACTCATGCTTCGTATTGAACCAATCTCTGCATTCACTTCATGCTGCACACCATAAATATTTACTTCTTTTCTGCCATCCAGCAATTTACCGCCAAGCGAACGTGGTTCACAATAGCCGGTTAATAAAATAGTATTGCGACTGTTCTCAATATTATTGCTGATATGGTGTTTTACCCTGCCTGCATCCGCCATACCACTGGCAGAAATGATCACGAATGGGCCATTTTTAAAATTCAGCATTTTAGATTCCTCAACCGACTTAATAAACTTTAATCCTTTAAAACCGAAGGGGTCATTATCAGATAAGAGAATCTTCTGGATCGTTTTATTAAAATACTGTGGGTAATGTTTTACAATTTCGGTTGCTTTTACACTAAGCGGACTGTCAACAAAATATTCCAGGTCGGGTAATCTTCTTTCTATTTCCAATTGGTTAAGTGCAAACAATATTTCCTGTGTTCTTCCCACGCTGAATGCAGGCATTATCAGCTTTCCCTTCTTTTGCAGGCAGGCTTTTTCTATCCAATGTAAAATCTGGTCGGGTGTAGTAACTGCAGTTTCATGCAGGCTGTTACCATAAGTTGATTCAATTAAAATATAATCGGCCTGCGAAAATTCGGCAGGTGATTTTAAGATCACATCCCTGTACCGGCCCACATCCCCGCTAAAGGAAAGCCGGGTTACCTTTCCATCTTCCTTTATTTTTAAATGTACCGCAGCACTGCCGATGATATGGCCGGCATCGGTGTATTGTACTTCAATATTTTCATCAATGGTAAACCAATCATTGTAAGGCACGGCCACAAAATGATCATTTGCTGCCAAGGCATCTGCCGTATCATACAGCGGTTTCAGGTAAGGCAGGCCCTCTTGTGCCCTTCGCTTGTTTTCATATTTCACCTCGTTCTCCTGTATGCCTGCTGAATCCTCCAGCATTACCGATGCCAGTTCTTTGGTTGCCGGTGTACAGAATATTTTTCCATTAAAACCATCTTTAACCAGTTTAGGTATAAGACCGCAATGATCTATATGTGCATGTGATAAGATAAGCTGTGTTACTTCTGCGGGATCAAAACCAAAGCTGCGGTTCATCACATCAGTATCCTTACCCATTCCCTGGAACATTCCACAGTCGAGCAAATATTTCTTCCCGTTGTTCAAAGTAAGCAGGTGTTTACTGCCGGTTACTGTACGGGCTGCGCCGTGGAATGCTATTTTCATACCTCCTGCCCCCCTGAAGGGGGAACCTCAATTCAAAGTAAACTGCTGCATAGCTCAGTTTAAAATTGAACAGAGTTTTAAATTATTGAATGATTTCTATGCAAATCAAAAAAGTACGACTCTTTGTAGTTTAATTCTATTGCCCTAAAGTTCCCCCTTCAGGGGGCTGAGGGGGTTGCTAACCACGCCATCATGCCCATACCGATCTCAATCGCTCCTTCATCAATATTAAAAGTAGGTGTATGCACGCCGCTGCTGATACCTTTTGCTTTATTACCTGCTCCCAACCTGAAAAAACAGGCAGGTATTTGGTGAGAGTAATACGCAAAATCTTCGGCACCCATCCTCAACTCTGTTTCCTCTACATTATCTGTACCAATATATTCTTCTGCTTTTTTCCTGGCGGCATTGCCCAATGTTTCATCATTCAAAACAAATGGATAACCTACGTCAATATGTATCGTTGCTTCTGCCCCCATTGCCTGTACAAGTTCCATCGTTTGTTTTTTTATCAGCTCATGTGCTTTAAAGCGCCACTCCTCATTCATAGCCCTGAAAGTGCCCATCAGTTTTACTTCACTGGGAATAACATTGGTTGTATTACCGCCCTGGAAAGAAGTGATAGATAACACGGAAGGATTAAACGGGCTGTTGTTTCTGCTTACGATCTGCTGCAGGCTTATTATTAAATGCGATGCTATTAAAATAGTATCAGCTGTAAACTGTGGTGCAGCCGCATGGCCACCCTTACTTTTAATGGATATATATATTTCATCGGCACTGGCCATTACCATTCCATTTCTAAAACTCATTCTGCCCACTTCCAAACCGGGATGCACATGTAAGGCAAATATTTTTTCGGGCTTTGGATTTTCCAATACCCCTTCTTTTATCAGCAGGCTTGCACCGCCTGGGTTCTTTTCTTCACCCGGTTGAAAAATTAATTTTACTGTTCCTTCCCACCCGGCTTTTAATTCATTCAGAATTTTTGCGGCACCCAGCAGGCAGGTTGTATGCACATCATGGCCACAGGCATGCATTACACCTGCATTCTTTGATCGGTATTCAACATCATTTTCTTCAGTAATGGGCAATGCATCCATATCGGCACGAAGTGCCACAATTCTTTTGTCAGGATGCTGCCCCTTGATCAAACCTATAACTCCGGTAGTGGCTTTTACTTCAAAAGGAATCCCAAATTCAGCTAATTTTTGTTGAATGAATGCTGATGTTTCAAACTCCTGGTAACTCAACTCGGGGTTTGCATGAATATGATGGCGGATATCAATAAACTCGTTGGCATATTTTTTTGCCAGATCCTGTATTTGCTCTTTTATCATGGCTTAAAAATAACCTTAAACTGTCAAAATAAAAAAGAGTTTCCAAAACGGAAACTCTATGTATAAGAAGTGATTTATTTAATGTCTTCCTGTTCGTTCTTCTCAGGTTTTAATTCTATGGTATCGGGCACTACGTAAATATTACCCGTAACTACGCCTGCTTTTAATATCTGGTCCCTTATTTTTTCCGCATCTTTTTTCTCAACAAAATCACCAAATTTCATTTTAATAAAAGGCGATTGGTAGGTCATAATCACTTTTTCTTCAGGAAAATTCTGCAGCAGATAGGATCTTACTTTCATGGCATATTCCCTGTTATCGCTTTTTAAAACGAATAAGCGATAACCCTTTCCAAAACGGGCAGTATTTTTATTCATCTCAACCTGCACTTTAGCCAGCATGTCTAAGCGGGGATCTTTATTAATAATGACTTTTGCTACCGTGCTGTCTGTAAACCTATCCTGTGCAAAAAGCTTTACAGATACAGTAACAATAAATAGTAAAAAAAGTATTTTTTTCATGATTGTACAAAATTACAAAAACCGTTCCATCAATTTTGTTGCAGGCTTTCCTTTATAAGTGTAAGACTGCTGTTACAACATAAACGGTTGGCTCCTACTTTAATTAATTTTTGGGCCATCCCGTAATGAACTGTAGCAGCTGGCACTTTAACCTGGATGGGATCAGACAGGTGCTTACGTATTAACTGGAGGTTTTCAAAGATTTGGTTGTTCTCTATAAACCCCGTACTCACTTTCACAAAATCAACCCCCGCAACCCCATAGATATCACAGGCAGTAATGATCTCCTCATCAGTTAATAAGCCGCTTTCCAAAACCACAGTCATCTTTTTGTCCTTACTCCTGATAACAGGCAGCACCGTGTTTATCTCGTTCCCTATATATTGCCAGTCGTTATTTTTAATGGCACTGGTATTAATTACCATTTCTATTTCATCAGCAGCATCAATTATGGCTAACATTATTTCTGCAACCTTGGCCTCTGTAGCACTATAGCCAAAAGGAAAGCCAATAGCTGCAACTATTTTTACGCTGGTTTCATCTGTGAGCTGTTTTGCTTTTTTTACAAATAAGGGCGGTACGCAAACCGTGTTTATTTTATTTTCAACGGCTTCATTACATACGGCTTCAATATCCAGTATAACAGTATCAGGCTTTAATGCTGTAAGTTCAATATAGCTTTCGATATTCATATTTCTTTAAACACAGTAAAATTAAGGATTATGTAAAACTTAATTACTTATGGGCTGTTAAATACGGGCAATCATTTGTTATAATTATCACTTTATATTGAGGTAATGGATGGATCAGGCAATTAAAAGTGAGATCGCTTTATACAAGGTTGATGAACAACCTGCATTTTATTTACCGGAAAGCTGAAATTTTAATTTTCGGTTATAATTGTATACTTACAACCCCGGCAGCGTAAGTGTATACACAAATTTTGAACTATTTGAATACGTAAATGAAAACATCTGTAAACCCATTTAATATTATCTTTATTTACTAATTTTTAAAATATGCAACGTATTCCTGAATCGGAAATGATCATCAACAGTCGTGGCGCTATTTACCACCTCGATTTACGGCCCGAAGAACTTGCCGATACTATCATTGTAGTTGGCGACCCGGAAAGGGTTAAAAAAGTAAGTGCCCATTTTGACAGGATCGAGCACCAGTTACAGCATCGTGAGTTCATTACCCACACAGGTTATATCGGCAATAAACATATATCTGTTATTTCCACGGGTATAGGTCCTGATAATATTGATATTGTTTTTAATGAACTGGATGCACTGGCCAATATTGATTTTGAAACCAGGATGATCAAAAAAGAGCTGAACAAATTAAACATCGTCCGTTTTGGAACATCAGGTTCTTTACAGGCAGATATTCCGGTTGATAGTTATGTTGCATCATCGCATGGCCTCGGTTTAGATAATCTGCTCAATTTTTACAAGTATGAAAAAGATCCGGCAGATAAAGAAATGGCAGAAGCATTTATCGCACATACAAATTTAGGTACAGCTATCACCAATCCCTATGCCTTTAGCGGCAGCGATATCTTATTAAAAAAATTCGGCAGTGAATTTCATAAAGGCATCACGGTAACCTGTCCTGGTTTTTTTGGCCCGCAGGGAAGAGTATTGCGTTTGGATTTAAGCAGTCCGGGCCTTGTTGACAAGCTTACGCATTTCAACTTTAATAATCACCGAATCACTAACTTTGAAATGGAAACTTCGGCCATTTATGGTTTAGGCAAACTGATGGGACATGAATGCCTGAGCATAAATGTGATTATTGCAAACCGGGTGGTAAAAGAATTTTCTAAAGACAGCAATGCTGCTGTAGAAAAAATGATTAAAAAAGCATTAGAGGCGTTAATCGTTTAAAGGTTTAATGGTTAGAAAGTTTAAAGTTTACGTAAATCAAAAAGCTCCTGAAGTAGAAAAACCATTAAACGATTTAAACCTTTAAACGGGGAAAATAAAAGTGATTCAAAATTAAAAAAAAAGATGACCGCAACTAAAACGATACCTGATTTTTCTTTTACAGCACATGTTGACCAGGTGGGTATTGAAGAAAGAGCATCAAGGTTTACCAAGCGCAGCATTAAAAATGAAAGCAAGCTGAATGGACTGATGCTGGCCCTGAACATGATAGACCTTACCACATTAGAAGGAAAAGATACGGATGGAAAAGTAAAACAGCTTTGTTACAAAGCAATACACCTGCATGATGCATATCCCGGTTTACCCACCGTGGCTGCCATTTGTGTTTATCCAACCATGGTGAAGGTGGCCAAGAAAGCTTTGGGCGATTCAGGAGTAAAAGTTGCATCTGTTGCAACCGGTTTTCCAAGTGGCCAGGCACCACGTGATGTAAAGATCAGGGATACAAAATATGCAGTGCAGAACGGAGCTGATGAGGTGGACATGGTAATATCAAGAGGAAAATTTTTAGAAGGCGAATACAACTTTGTATTTGATGAGATCGCAGCCATTAAAGAAGCCTGCGGCGAAGCCCGGTTAAAAGTTATACTGGAAACGGGTGAACTTGGTACTTATGATAAAGTTCGCAAAGCAAGTGATATTGCTATGTATGCCGGGGCAGATTTTATTAAGACTTCCACCGGAAAAATTTCACCTGCGGCAACCATGCCGGTGACATTGGTAATGCTGGAAGCAATCCGTGATTTTTATTACAAAACAGGAAAAAAAATCGCCATGAAACCAGCAGGTGGTATTTCAAAATCAAAACTGGCCTTACATTATTTAGTAATGCTAAATGAAGTGCTGGGCGAAGGCTGGATGAGTAATGAATGGTTCAGGTTTGGGGCAAGCAGTTTGGCAAATGATATATTAATGCAGCTTATGAAACAGAAGACAGGAGTTTACCAGAGTGCAAATTATTTTTCAATTGATTAGTTTCACGCAGAGGTTGCAGAGGAATGGAGGACGCTGAAAAGTCTCTGCAATCTCTGCTCCCCAGCGGTCCCTGCGTGATATAAAAAAATGTCCTAAAAAATTACAAAATGGCAAAAGCTACAAAAAACAATACCATCAAATTAAAATTCGACAGCGCAAGGAATTTAGCACCTGCACCCGAAAGTAAAAGCGCTTCCAAAATAGGCCCGCAGTACGATCTGTTCATCAATGGCAAATTTGAAAAGCCACTGAGCAAAAAATATTTTGCATCGATTAACCCAGCTACGGAAGAAAAATTATCCATGATTGCAGAAGCTAACACAGCCGATGTAAACAAAGCTGTAAAAGCTGCAAGAAATGCTTATGATAAGACCTGGAAAAAAATGCCGGCTGCTGAAAGAGCAAAATATATTTACCGCATTGCCCGTATGATCCAGGAGAGAGCAAGAGAGTTCGCCATCATTGAAACTTTAGATGGCGGTAAGCCAATTCGTGAAAGCCGTGATTTTGATGTACCTACTGCAGCCAACCATTTCTTTTACTATGCAGGCTGGGCCGATAAACTGGAATATGCTTTTCCTAACCGCAGGACAGAACCTTTAGGTGTGGCCGGACAGATCATTCCCTGGAATTTTCCTTTGCTGATGGCAGCATGGAAAATTGCACCGGCATTGGCTTGTGGAAATACGGTTGTTTTAAAACCTGCAGAAAATACTTCACTCACAGCATTAAAACTTGCTGAAATTATACAGGAAGCCGATCTGCCTCCCGGCGTTGTAAATATCATTACCGGTGCAGGTGCAACAGGTGCTGCTATTGTTAATCATGCCGATATTAATAAAATTGCTTTCACCGGTTCAACCGATGTTGGAAAAATTATACAGCGTGCTATTGCAGGCACCAATAAAAAAGCAACTTTAGAATTAGGTGGTAAAGCCGCCAATATTATTTTTGATGATGCACCCCTTGACCAGGCGGTGGAAGGTGTTATCAACGGTATCTTTTTTAACCAGGGGCATGTGTGTTGTGCAGGCTCACGCCTTTATGTGCAGGAATCAGTTTTTAAAGAAGTGGTACGCAAATTAAAAGACAGGCTGGAGACTTTAATTGTTGGCGACCCGATGGATAAGAACACGGATGTGGGTGCTATCAATTCAAAAGCACAATTAGACATCATCAATAAATACATAAAAATCGGCCAGCAGGAAGGTGCAGAAATGTACCAGAGTTCATGTGTTATCCCCAAGAAAGGATTTTATTGCAGGCCAACCATCTTTACCAATGTTGCACAAAGCAACCGTATTGCACAGGAAGAGATCTTCGGACCGGTACTGACCATACAAAGTTTTAGAACAGATGATGAAGTGATTGAGAAAGCCAACAATACACCGTACGGACTTTCTGCAGGTGTATGGACTGACAAGGGTTCCAAGATATTCAACCTTACAACAAAATTAAGAGCAGGCGTTATCTGGGCAAACACATTTAATAAGTTTGATCCTACTTCGCCCTTTGGTGGTTACAAGGAAAGTGGATATGGAAGAGAGGGCGGATTGCATGGGTTGTCGGCGTATGTGCAGGTTGTTTAAAGTTTAAGGTCTAAGGTTTAAAGTTGGTTGAAAATGCCGTCAGCTTTCATTAAAATAACTGTAAAATAAAAAATCCATAAACCTTCAACCTATTCAAATATAAACCCTCTTATTATGGCCACTATAAAATCATTTGAAGATATAGAGAGTTGGAAAAAAGCAAGAGAAGTTTGCAAAATAATTGGGGAAATAATTGATGCCGGAAAATTTCAGAAAAGCTATCGGTTGATAAATCAGATTGAAGGATCATCTGGTTCAATCATGGATAATATTGCAGAGGGATTTGAAAGAGGAACAAGAGCAGAATTTATTCAGTTTTTAGGATATTCCAAGGATTCTTGTGGTGAATTAAGATCGCAATTGTATCGGGCTTTAGATAGAAAGTATTTAACCGACGAAGTTTTTGAAACGATTAAAACGTCTGTTTTGCAAATCAGCGGGTTGTTACAGAATTTTATTGCTTATCTACAGAAAAGCGAAGTGCCTGGTGTCAGAAAAAAAGGGGCACTCAAATAAACATTAAACCTTAGACCTTAAACTTTAAACAATTAATTGAAAATCATGAAAAGGTTAGAAGTGCTTAAAACTTATAAAATATACATCGGCGGGCAATTTCCAAGAACGGAATCCGGGCGGTATTACATTGCAACAAATAGTAAGAAAGAAAATCTTGCTAATGTTTGTCTTGGTTCAAGAAAAGATTTCCGTGATGCCGTTGTTGCTGCCAGAAATGCTTTTGGTGCCTGGAGTGGCAGGGCTGCTTTTAACCGTGGACAAATTTTGTATCGCATTGCCGAAATGCTTGAAGGAAGAAAAGCTCAGTTCATTGATGAGTTGATGAAACAGGACTCAACCAAGGCACAGGCTGAAAAAGAAGTGAATCTTTGCATTGACCGTTTAATTTATTACAGCGGCTGGTGCGATAAATTCCAGCAACTGTTTAGTTCTGTAAATCCTGTTGCTTCATCGCATTTTAATTTTTCTGTACCGGAACCTACCGGTGTGGTTGCAGCTATTGCTCCACAAAATGACTCTTTATTGGGATTGGTTTCTGTAATTGCTCCCATCATCGCCGGAGGAAACACTTGTATCATCCTTGCATCAAACCAAAAGCCACTTTGCGCTGTAACCTTTGCCGAAGCACTCAACAGTTCTGACCTGCCGGGTGGTGTTGTAAATATACTCACAGGTAAAGTAGCAGAGCTTGTCCCCTATTTTGCCGACCACATGGATGTGAATGCAACTGTTTATTGTGAAGCCGATGCTGCCACACAAAAAATGATCAAAGAAAAATCTGCATTGAATGTAAAAAGGGTTGCGCTGTACGATAAAGTGAAATGGAATGAAGCAAGCGGACAATCTCCTTACTTTATAATGGACCTGCAGGAAATAAAAACCACCTGGCACCCGATAGAGAATATTGGCGGAGCGAAGACGGGGTATTGATCTCAGCAGCAAACCTTCACTGAATGAAATTAACAAAATTATTTACTGAGTTTTTTGAAAGTGAAAAAGCAGGCGGGCTTATCCTTGTTTTTGTAACTATTATTTCGCTGGCATTGGCAAACTCTCCCTGGCAAAACGGCTATATTGATTTTTGGCATACCGATTTTGGCGGAAGCAGTCTTGTTCACTGGATAAATGATGGATTGATGACCATTTTTTTTCTGCTAATTGGCTTGGAACTGGAACGGGAAATTTATGTTGGCGAACTTTCTGATTTAAAAAATGCATCCTTACCCCTCTTTGGCGCTATCGGCGGCATTGCTGTTCCTGCCGGAATATTTTTATTGCTAAACTTTGGAACAGACACACAGGCAGGCATGGGTATACCTATGGCAACAGATATTGCTTTTGCCATAGGCATTTTATCGTTGTTAGGCAAAAGGGTTCCTGCAAGCTTAAAAATATTTTTAACCGCATTAGCCATAGCCGACGACCTTTGTGCCATTATCATCATCGCCATTTTTTACACCACTGCAATTGCCTATGTAAACTTATTCATTGCGTTGGGAATTTTTGTTTTACTCCTGGTTTTAAACCGGCTTAAAGTACACAACCTGATCCCCTACATTGTTGGCGGTATTGCTATGTGGTACTTTATGTTGCACTCAGGTGTGCATGCTACCATCACAGGCGTATTGCTGGCTTTTACTATTCCGTTTGGTAAAGGCGGAGAAAAATCACCTTCTTATATATTGCAGCATTTCTTACACAAACCGGTTGCATTTTTTATTCTCCCATTGTTTGCCCTTGCCAACACAAGTATTGCTATTGGTGATGACTGGCAAGCTGGTTTAGGCCATACAAACAGTTTAGGAATTATACTTGGCCTGATAATCGGAAAACCATTGGGTATATGGCTCTTCTCTTTCATTGGTGTTGGTTTGGGCTTATGTGTTTTACCTGCCGGATTTAAATGGAAAAATATAATTGGTGCCGGTTTTTTAGGTGGTATCGGTTTTACTATGTCAATCTTTATTACACTGCTTGCATTTACTGATGCCGGTATTGTAAATCAATCAAAAATTGCTATTCTGATAGCATCTGTTGTTGCCGGTACAATTGGTTTTCTTTGGCTCAGGTTTACACTTAAACCAGTTGCTGCAGACACTGAAGAACTTCAGTAAATTTTTATAAAAAAAATTACCTGACATCTCATTGAAAATAGTTTCGGGGCGAAGGCAGGTACTAAATTTCTATTGTGAAAAGAAAAATTATTAAATTTTTAATAGCCGTTGTGCTTATCGCCTTGGGTGTATTCTTTTTCTATTTCAACAATACCAAACTTGTTAATGCTAAGACCAGAACATTTTACTCCGAACTTAAAACTGTTCTCAAACAAAAGGGATTTAAAGCAAATCTTTTAGTTATCAGTACCAAAAGAGTAAAATGGCATAACGATATTTTGGTGAAACTATCAGGTGCTGCTTATGATAGCAGGCACCTGATTGGCGATGCAATAGATTTTATTGTTTTTGATATAAACGATGATGGCAAATCGGACAGTAAAGATGTAGATATTGTGTTTGATATTTTAGTTAAGGATATCATTAATGATAAAGGTGGAATTGGCACTTATAAAAACGAGCATTCATATATTGACAGGCAAATGATCCATATTGATTGCAGGGATTATAGAGCAAGATGGAAAAGTTAAATTATCCCACCTACCAAACCTGCAGCAAAAACACCCATATCCCAGCCGAAAAACCCATCAACGCCAGCCAACCGATATTTTTTAAATACCACATAAAATTTGTGTGCTCAAGTACAAAAACTATAATCATAAGTGTAGCGATGAGCCTAATTAATTATTTTCAGCAAATGTTTAAAATCAGGTTCTTTAATTATATAGTTTGCAACCGAATCTACCTTTGGGTCGGTTGAGCAAAAAGATACACCAATACCTACTTTTTTTATGCAGCATATATCATTTTCGCCATCGCCTATAAACAGTATATTTTTTAAATCTACCTTATAGCTATCCCCAACAGCTATTAGGCCATTGAGTTTGCAATAATCATGTTTGCACTGGCTTTTATCATCCAGTAAGAATAAGGAAGGTATTTTTACTTCACCAGTAGCTATGCTTTTTGAAAATTCCAGTTCGTTGGAAATGGTGAAGTCGAAACCAAACTTGTTTTTAAGATGGTTGGTAACACAATCATAACTGTCGCTGATTATACCAGTAATATAACCCTGCTTCTTTAATGTCGTAATGATCTCCTGCATATATGGAGTAACCTCAATACTATCTGCAAGTTCCAAAAGTTCACCTATAGATTTTCCTTTAAGCATACGGGCAATTAACTTGGTACGTATAAAAGGATTTTTGCTATTTTTTACCACATCCACCAGTTCTTTTTCAAATCCAAAAACATCTGCAGCTGTATAAATAAAACTCTTCCGTAAGATGGTATTATCCATATCGAATATGGCAATTTTTTTCAGGGATAATAAACTCTCCCGAATAGCAAATTCCATTTGTTCCCGTATTACCTGTATATTTTCAAAAGTCTCTAAATTCTGATTAGGTATGCCATGTGATTTTTTGATGATGGTACTTGCGACCTGTTTAGACATCTTTCCCAACTCCTCCAGCGACTGCATCCTGTTTTCAATATGTCCGATCCTCACTTCTTCAATTTTTGCACCTGCCTGGTACATATCTATCAATAAACCGATGTCAACACCATAACCTTCTTCAAAATGTATGGTATTAAAAAGAATTTTTTTACAGGCAATCATTCCGCTTAATGGCTGCTGAAATGAAGGAAATCCGGGGTATAAGATAGAAAGCAATGGTTTGGCTACTAATTCAGTCACCCTTCCTGCCTGACGTGAAAAATAAGACTTAACAAAGTCTGCTTTTCGCAGAATAATAGGTTCTGTAAGTAGTGCAATAATATTTTCCGGGTAGGTGGTAATATCTGCATCAAGAAACACAATAATTTCATTCCGGGCCACCAATATACCATCTTTCATTGAAGCGCCTTTACCCAGTTTTGTACTGGTTATAATTGTTGCTCCTGCCTTACGGGCTTCTTCAACGGTATTGTCCATTGATTTATCATCAACCACAATCACCTCGGTAACATGAGGCGATTTAATAGCGAGGCTAACTACCCAACCAATCGTTGTTTCTTCATTTAATGTTGGTATGATTACAGTTATCATTATTGAAATATCGGGTTAAGATTGTTTTAATATAATTTTATACCCTGTTTTTTCAGATTGATTTTAAATAAAAGTATAACCGTTGCAAAGTAAAACTATATTAACTAATATAATTACTGTACACTAAGCCTGATATCTTCGATGGTACGGTTTTGGCGGCTGCGTTCGGCGCCAAAGGCCATCAGGTGGCTTTCTACCGAAACTTCAATGGATGAACTAAGCAGGTCCTTATTTTGCTGGTACACAGCCTGCACCCAATCTTTCATAAGCCGGTGATCGCCGCCACCATGTGCATCTGTTACAAGGTTCCAGGAAGTTTGTTTACGTGTTTGAAAATCAGTCATAATAAAGGTTTCCATATCCCCCATAATATCTCCTTTAGATCCCATGATCCGTGTCCTTCTTCCTTCATACGAAACATGAGCTTCCATAGAAAAGGCAGCAGTAACCCCATTTTCGAAAAGTATATTTACGGTAAGATGATCGGGCTGGTCATTGTCCATCCGGTACACACAACGGCCATAGTCGGTTGTTTTTAATTCTTCAAGTATTTTTTCATCCCAGCCGGATTCATCGGCCGGCAGGTCGAATACGTACAACCGTTTCCTGTCGCGGTAATAGATCTGTAATGCTGAATACGGACAGGTTGCTTCCACTTTACATCCATCTGTACATCGTTCGGTGCTTCCTTCTGGTGCATTGCGGTTGGTAAACCATCGGAGGTTACCAAAGCAGTGTACATCATGTACAGGGCTGTTGACTAACCAGCGTATAATATCTGTATCGTGTGATGATTTTGCTAAAATGATGGGAGACGCATTTTTACTGTTACGCCATTTACCCCGAACATAGGAATGGCTCATGTGGATATGTTCGATCGGTTCCATATGTTGTACGCTTATGATATCTCCAATCAGCCCGGCATCAATCACTTCTTTCAATTCCCTGAAATATGGGGAATAACGAAGTACATGACAAACACCTACAATGCGGTTGGTTTCGATAGCCTTTTGTAAGATGAGGCGACACTCAGCTTCGGTAGTGGCAATAGGTTTTTCCAAAAGTATATCATAACCGGCATCCAATGCTGCCAGGCAGGGTTGTGTATGTAGTTGATCGGGCGTAGCAATGATAACCGCATCAGCAAATTTTTCTTTTGAAAAAACTTCTTTCCAGTCTTTAAAACAGCAATTCTGCGAAAGTTTATACAACCTGGCTGCTTTCTTCCTTCTTTCCGGATTAATATCTGCTACAGCAACGATAGTTAATTCACCGGGGTTTTTACTGGCATAGTTTGCATAAATGCTTCCCCGGTGGCCCACACCTATAAGAATGGCCGTAACCGGCTTTTCTATTTTTATGTGCCCGGGATTATAAAAAACATCATCGTGCAGGCCAAAGATAGAAGCTACTTCGTTCCACCCGAGGGTGGCGGTATCTTTTATGAATTGAAAAGGCCTTAAGAATTTTCTGGAAGCAATGAACTGACGAAGGGACATATATAAAGAAGTTGCCGGTTAAAAAATAATAACATTACTCTATAGTAAGTACAACAAATATACCATCATTAGATATAGGTGTTTTAATCAATAAGTGCCACTACTATATCCATCACATTAGTTTGTGTGGGGCCGGTCTTCAGTAATCCTCCTGCATGCTGAAAAAAATGATATGCATCATTATTATCAATGTATTGTTGCGGCATCAGTTTTTTTTGTACGGCCATGGATACCGTTTCTATATCAGCAATGGCACCTGCTGCATCAGTGGGACCATCTGTGCCATCGGTTCCTGCCGATAAAAAAATTACAGCGTTTGGTTCATCATTATGCCGTTCCATCATTTCAACTAAGGCACAAAGGGCCATGTGCTGGTTTCTTCCACCTTTACCCTTGCCTGTAACAGTTACCGTAGTTTCTCCACCCATCAACAAACAGGCGGGTGTAGTGTCTTTATATTTTTTACATACTTTAATAAAATCTCGGACCACTTCGCCGGCTTCCCCCACCATACCGGCATTATGTATCATTGTGTGATACCCCAATTCAGTAGCTTTTTGCTGAGCAGCCTGCAAGGCAAGTGTATTGTTGCCAATTATCATTGTATGTACATTTTTCAACACTGTATCATTGGCTTTTACGGTTTCGGGTATTAATCCAAGTTTTCCTTTTTCTATATGGTTTAAAACAGAAAAAGGCAATTTAAGCTGTAACTGATATTTCTTTATGATCTGCATAGCCTTTTCAAATGTAGACGGATCAGCTACGGTAGGGCCACTTGCAATTGTTTCCAATTGATTACCCGGCACATCTGAAATAATAA
This sequence comes from Chitinophagales bacterium, assembly GCA_038257425.1. Classification (GTDB taxonomy): domain Bacteria; phylum Bacteroidota; class Bacteroidia; order Chitinophagales; family Chitinophagaceae; genus Ferruginibacter. The sequence goes on along the minus strand of JBBSJI010000014.1, from coordinate 22,818 downwards.
AACTGAACCAGGTTGCAGTTGGTGCATAACGTAATAACTGCCCACCCTTAACAGACGACAAATGCTTACGGATCGTATTCATTTCTTCAATTGTTGCACCGGAGCTAAGCAATAACAGAAATAATTGTTGCTGGTCATTTAATGATACGCTTTCCGGCACATCGGCCCAAAGTGATGAAGCCCCGCCACTCAGCAGGCAAATAATAATATCGCCTTCTTTTACTTTTTGTAAAAGCTCTTTTGTTTTTTCAACAGCCAGTAAACTGTTTTCGTCTGGTACCGGGTGTGCCGCTTCCACACATTCTATAATTTGTAAAGGCAAAGCATGATCATATTTGGTTACAATAATTCCACCATTTATCCGGTGCCCCAATATTTTTTCTGTTGCCTGTGCCATGGCAGCACTGGCTTTGCCTGCACCAATAATATAAATATGCTGCCCTTTATTTAACGGGATATGCTTTTGATCAATGATCAGTTCATCATGATTTAGCTGGATATACTGAGGAAGCAATATGGAAGGCTGAACTGCTTCCAAAGCTGCTCTGTATATAGTTATGGCATCGCTTCTTCCTGACATTTTATACTATCTGGTTGAAAAAATCCGGATTATAAAATTATTATTATAAAAGGTACGAAAATTCCAGCTCAATATTTCTGTTAATACGTTCTTATAAAGAAAGACCGTCTTGCCTGAGATCACTTTGGAGGAGAAACTCTATATAAAGAATCGAGTTCTTTTTGATAATTATATTTCCAATGGGGGCCGTTGCGAAAGTTTAAATACATTTCTATTGTTTCATTATACTGCCTGATCCCTTTCATTTCACCTGAGCTTATTTTTTGCAGGTAAACATTTGTAAACCCATACTTAGAAGCAATGACCTGAATTTTCTTTTCTATAAGAGCATTTATAGAATCTGTTACATTGACGATACGGCTGTTATCATTTTTAATGTCAAGTTTGGCAGTAACATAATTGTATTGGGGGGAAGATGCATAACTCTGCCATAACACGATAACAGCTATGAAGATTACGATAAGAATTGAGCCAAGTATAAAAAATATCTTTTTACGCATTATTATAAGTTGTAAATCCCGAAACTAACCAATCACCCATGCCTGTAAAAGAAATACCAATATCCCCGCAGCAAAACCGATTAAGGCAAGCCAGCTTATTTTTTTCAGGTACCACATAAAATCGATTTGCTGAATGCCCATAACAGCAACTCCAGCAGCCGAACCTATAATAATGGCACTGCCACCAGTGCCCGTTGTTAATGCAAGAAATTCCCAGAAAGGATGATCTGTTGGATAAGTTGACATATCATACATGCCTTGCGCTGCAGCCACCAATGGCACATTATCAACTATTGCCGAAAGGAGGCCCAGCGTAATTCCAATAAGGTAATCGTTCTTTAGTGAATCAGTTAAAAATACAGCCACTTCCTTCAGCAATCCAAAAGATTGTAAAGCTGATACAGCCAATAAAATGCCCAGAAAAAATAATATGCTTGGCGTATCTACTTTTTGTAATGCTTTGGCCACGGTTAGCTTTTCAGAAATTTCAGGTCTTTTATTTTTATGAATTACAGTGGTTATCACCCACATTAAACCAAGCGCCAGCATCATTCCCATAAAAGGGGGCAGGTGTGTGACTGTTTTAAATATCGGCACAAAAACCAAGAATCCTATACCTGAGAAAAGCACAATGCGACTGTCGGCCTTTTCTTTGTAGGTAGCAGTAGATTCAGGAATAGGATTGAATTTGGTACCCCTAAACTTGTAAGCAACAATAATAGCCGGGAAAAGGCACACTGCAATACTTGGCAGTATCAATTGCTTCATAATATTCAATGCGGTGATCTGTCCCCCGATCCAAAGCATAGTGGTAGTAACATCTCCCAAAGGTGACCAGGCACCGCCGGCATTTGCAGCAATAACAATCATGCCGCAAAACCAAAGTTTGTGTTCTTTGTCAACTAACAGTTTAGTTACCAACGACGACATTACTATGGCTGTAGTTAAATTGTCCAGCAATGCAGAAAGGAAAAAGGTAAGTACCGTAATAATGATGAGCAGTTTACTTTTATTGGTGGTTTTTATTTTCTGAGTAATGATGTCAAACCCATCATGGGTATCTATTAATTCCACAATCGTCATGGCTCCTAATAAAAAGAACAGGATAGAAGCTATTTCTCCAAGGTGATGAAGCAATTCCTCGCTTACCGTTTCACCAGATTCGCTTTGAAGGATATAAATTGTCCAGCAAAGCACTCCGGTAATTAATGCCGATGCTGCCTTATTCAATTTTAAAGGATGTTCAAGAGCAATGGCAATATAGCCAAGCACAAAAACAAGGATAATTAATACAGTAGTCATATTATATAATGATTGGCTTTAAAAATTAAAATCAGGTTCGGGCTAATAGGGTAATTTAAAAAATGATTATTATTGAATAATTAGTTTAATACTATTTTTCTGCAATCTTACTTTGAGCCAGTTTTCAAGTTTTGCTTTTTCATTCCTGGTTAAACGGTTAGTAAAAGACAATAAGACCAGAAATGATCTTGTTGTTCCTGAATCATTACTAAACACGGTATTTGGTTCTACAACCGCAGTTTTTAATGATGGGTGCTGTGCCTTTAACTCCGAAAATAATTGTTTACCCTGTTTCTGCTGCTCATTAATGCTGTCGAGTTGTGACTGCAGTACACGGGCCTCATTCTCTTGTAGAGCCAAAGCTGCTGTCAACTGATCAAGTTGCTCACTTCCTTCACTGTTTTTATTTTCTGACAAATATGCAAAGCCCTGTTTTATATCCAATGAGGCAGATGCCAGGTTGTATTTTTTTAGTTCCTTTTTAAGGGATTCTATCTGTTCCGGCGAAATTTCCTTACCGCCGAATATAAGCGTTATTTTACCTGCTTTTGCATCAACCTTCTTATTCAGCAGGTAATCGTTAGGGAAATGTGCTTCACTGGCAATGAAACGATTGGCATTTTTTGTAAACCTGTCTTGCTGTACCATGTCATACCCAAAATAAATGCTGGGCAATAAAGTAGCTAATACTACAATAATAACTATGCGCCTGGCAATTAAATCTGCCCTTTTATTTTGAAGGTGCTTATATGGAAAATGAAGAAAGCGTACTATTATAAAAGTTGCAAGCGCTATAAACACTGTATTTATGATAAAAAGATAAAAGGCCCCGAAAAAATAATTGAATTGCATACTGGCAATCCCATAACCTGCTGTACAAAGGGGAGGCATCAATGCAGTTGCAATTGCCACCCCTGGTATCACGTTCCCTTTTTGCCTGCTGGAAGTTGCTATTATTCCGGCAAACCCTCCAAATAATGCAATTAATACATCATAAATATTGGGAGAAGTGCGGGCAAGTATCTCTGAATGAGCCTCGTTTAATGGTGATAGCAGGAAGAAGATTGTGGAAGTGATTAAAGCAACCCCGGTTGCAACCAGATAATTATAAAAGGCTTTTTTTAACAAAGCCACGTCATTTATTCCAATACCTAATCCAATCCCCATGATCGGGCCCATCAAGGGAGAGATCAACATTGCACCAATAATAACAGCTGTTGAATTTACATTTAACCCCAGGGAAGCCACAAAAATTGCAAAAATAAGTACCCATAAATTTGTACCCCGAAAAACCACTCCATTATCAATGACTTTGATAACGGTTTCCAGTTCTTCTTTTTCTGCATTAAGCCTGAATTTATCTAAAAAATTATCCAATATATTTAGTTAATTGAGTCCAATCAAATTTAAGGATTAAAAGCTAATGGTTTGAATCACTCACAATATTTACTTGATATTTAAAATTACCGGACTTCTAAAGACCTAATCAATTTCACCGGTTAGTATTTTTCTTAGATGAAATTCAACAAACGCATCCATCGAATCAACTCTTTTTGTATTGTCATTATAATTCAATGGTTTTATAATGTACCCTGATATACCTAATTCCTCTGTAGCCATACGATCTGCGCTTTCAGCCGATGTGGTCATTATAAAGACCCTGATATGTTTGAGGCTATCATTATTCCTAAGTATTTTCAAAAACTCAATACCATTCATTTTAGGCATGTTCAGGTCAAGCAGGATAACATCGGGAATAAGTGGAGGCTTCTTTTCCGTTAATAAAGACAGGGCTTCTTTACCATTGTAGGCTATATGCAGCTCATATTCGCTTTCCAGCTTTTTCAATGATCGTTGAACACTGATTATATCCAGTTCATCATCTTCAATAAGTAAAATTGTGTGTTTTTCCATAACCAATTATTTTTTTTGCCACTTAAAAATAAATTCTGCTCCCTCATCCAGTTTTGAATTAACCTGTATAGTACCTTGTTGTTCCTCAATTATTTTTTTTACAATGGCAAGGCCCACGCCAGTGCTTTCCAATTCATCTTTTTCACGGAGGGTCTGAAATATTTCAAATATTTTTTTATGATATTCAGGATCAATGCCTATGCCGTTATCTTTTACAGAAAATCTGTAAAACCCTGGAAACTCTTCGCAAGTTACAGATATGTTAGCATGCAGATGAGGTGTGTACTTAACTGAATTACTGATGAGATTAGTGAACACCTGTTCAAGCTTAATAGGTTCTGTAAACAATGTTGGCAAATTTCCAATTTCCACCTTAAAATGCCTGGGTACTATTGTTTCAACAACTTCCTTCACCAGCAAGTTCACATCAACTTCTGAGGTCTGGGTTTTTTCACTTATCCTGGCATAGTCCAGTAAACCGTTGATAAGGTCCTCCATCCTTTTTGTCCTTTGTGGAATAATACTGAGATATTTTTTCATTTCAGGAGATAGCTCTTTTCCCAGGTCTTCTTCTATCCATTTAATAACATTATGTATTCCCCTAACGGGTGCTTTCAGGTCATGAGAAACCACATAAGCAAATTTATCCAGTTCTCTGTTCCGGTTTTCCAGCTCATGTATATTTTTGCTCAGTTTATCAGACATAATGTTTAAAGATCTTGATAATCCTGTGAGCTCATCATTACGTGTGTCATTTACAATACTAAATTGGCCTTTAGATATATTTTCTGCAAGGAGCACCATTGATTTAATTCTTTTGGATATAAGTGAAACGATGTAAATGGTGCTGGTTATACCTACAATGATAGTAAGTGTTATAAAAATAAAGGAAATGGTATGTGTGCGGTTAATAGATGAGATCAATGCAGCACTATGTGTATTCCTGATCTTGTATTCACTTTTATCAAACTGTAGGAATTTTTCTGTAATCTCATCATTTAATATTTTACCAACCTGCTTTTTAAATCTATTTTCAAAAAGTTTATTATAAGTTGCCTCAGCTAAAGAGGAAATCTTATTTCTTGAATTTATTAAAGCCCCGGCATAGTCAAGCCATTGGATATGTAATGTATGGATACTGTCCAACATGGCATGTTGCCATTTGTTATCCTTTATTATTTGTTTCTGTTCTTCCAGTAGTACCGGAACGCTGGAAAGCCCCCGATAGTAAGGATCCAGGAAAGATGAATCAGCTGTTAATAAATAACCCCGAAATGCACTCTGCATTTCTATCATTGTCCTGTGTACCCTGTTGGAGTTCCTGATCACAGCTTCGGATTGTGATAGAAATTTAGTGTTTTGTTCAACCTTTAAAGACAAACGGTAATTGGTAAAAGAAACAGCAACAGATAACAGCAGAACAATACAAAATGCCAATAATATCTGGGTTGATAATTTCATTAGTCAATAAATTACTTCTTCCAAATTTAAGCCTAAAAAAATAAAGCCGTTTCTAGTTATACTATCACCTGAAATAAAAAGTATAATAAGATGCCCCGTCATTAACGAGGCATCTTATTATACTTAAAATTAAAAAATTACACCTCCTTCCCATGGCAATGTTTATACTTCTTACCACTGCCACAAGGACAAAGATCATTTCTACCCGGTGCTTTTTCAACACGTATGGGTTCCTGCCTCACCTGTTGTGACGGATCGATATATTCATTCTCTGCACTGATATGTTCGGGGCCTCCTCCTGCTGTTGCAAACTCTTCCTTGCGCTGGCGCATCTTGGTCATATCAGTTTTGCGTTCACGCCCTTCACGTATCTGGCCTGCATTGGTTTGTTCCATCGGTATCCCTGCATGACAAAGGAAGCTTACAATGTCTTTATTCACCTGGTCGTCCATTTGCTTGAAAGCACCAAATGCTTCTATCTTATAAATAACCAGCGGATCTTTTTGTTCGTATCCAGCAGTCTGCACACTGTGGCGCAGATCATCCATTGCTCTCAAATGTTCTTTCCATGCATCATCAATCAATGCTAAAGTAATATTTCGTTCCAGCGCATCATTCAATTCCCTTCCTTCTGTTGACAAATATTTATCAAGGTTGGCCAATGCCTGTATTTGTTTTTTACCATCGGTAAATGGTACCGCCACATTTTCAATATGGTTGCCCTGTTCTTTGCGTATGTTTTTAATGATGGGCAATGTCTGGTTGATCATCGCCTGTGTTTTGCGGCGATACTGTGTTAAAGCTTCCGTGTATAAACGGTCACTCAGGTCATTTGCATCTCCTTTATCCAGTTCTTCTGCTGTGATGGAAGTATCAATTCCAAAATTCACAATGGCTGCCAGTTTAAACCCGTCATGATCATTTCCTTCTTTAAAGGAATTAACCAAACCATTTGCAACAGAATAGAATGAATTATCCAGATCCAATGCAAGCCTTTCGCCAAACAAAGCATGGTTACGTTTTTTGTACACCACGTTACGCTGTTTGTTCATCACATCATCATACTCCAATAACCTTTTGCGGATACCAAAGTTATTTTCCTCTACTTTCTTTTGTGCTCTTTCAATAGATTTGGTGATCATGCTGTGCTGGATCACTTCACCTTCTTTATAACCCATTCTATCCATGAGGCCGGCGATACGCTCACTGCCGAACATACGCATCAGGTCATCTTCCAGCGAAACAAAAAAGCTGGAACCACCGGGATCACCCTGCCTGCCGGCACGTCCACGTAACTGTCTGTCTACACGGCGACTTTCATGACGCTCGGTACCAATGATGGCTAACCCACCGGCTTCTTTAACACCGGGCCCGAGTTTAATATCAGTACCACGGCCAGCCATATTGGTAGCAATGGTAACTGCACCAGCCAAACCAGCTTCGGCAACAACCTGTGCTTCCTTGCTATGCTGTTTTGCATTCAATACATTATGAGGAATATTTTTTTGCTTCAACATTCTTGCAAGCAATTCACTTACTTCAACTGAGGTTGTACCTACCAGGGAAGGCCTTCCAATGCCACGTAATCTTTCTACTTCATCAATTACAGCTTTGTATTTCTCACGCTTGGTTTTATAAACATAATCCTGTTCATCCTTCCGTATCACATTTACGTTGGTTGGTATGGTTACCACATCCAGTTTGTAAATGCTCCAGAACTCACCGGCTTCTGTTTCAGCAGTACCGGTCATACCGGCAAGCTTATGATACATACGGAAATAGTTTTGCAGTGTTACTGTTGCATAAGTTTGTGTAGATGCTTCGATCTTTACATTTTCTTTGGCTTCAATGGCCTGGTGTAAGCCATCAGAGTATCTGCGACCATCAAGAATACGTCCCGTCTGCTCATCAACAATCTTCACTGCTTCATCCATTACCACGTACTCAATATCCTTATCAAATAAAGTATAGGCTTTTAATAATTGCTGTACTGTATGAATACGGTCTGCCTTCAATGAATAATCATTCAGCAATGCTTCTTTATTATGCAGTTTTTCTTCTGCACTCAATTCGCTTTTCTCTATCTCTGCAAGTTTGGTAGCTATATCGGGGATGATAAAGAATTCAGGATCTTCACCACTTCTTGTAATTAATTGTATACCCTGGTCGGTAAGATCAACCTGGTTGTTTTTTTCATCAATATTAAAGAACAACTCCGCATCAACTTTAGGCATTTCTTTTTGCTGATCGGCTAAATAATAATTTTCACTTTTCTGCAGCTTCACCCTGATACCTGGCTCACTTAAAAATTTAATAAGCGCTCCATTCTTTGGCAAACCACGATGGGCTCTCATCAAAGCCAGTCCACCATCCTTTGGATCGTCATTCCCTTCTGTAATTTTTTTCTTTGCTTCGATCAAAAACTGGTTCACCGCTTTCTTCTGTGCATCTACTAATTTTTCAATCCTTGGCTTAAGGTCGAAGAACTGTTGTGTATTATCACTATGTCCTACCGGGCCGCTTATAATTAATGGGGTACGGGCATCATCGATCAAAACGCTATCCACTTCATCCACCATGGCAAAATGATGCTTGCGCTGTACCATTTCATGTGGGGTATGCACCATGTTATCCCTCAGGTAATCAAAACCAAATTCGTTATTGGTACCGTAAATAATATCTGCATTGTATGCATTGCGTCGGGCATCACTGTTTGGCTCGTGCTTGTCAATACAATCAACACGCAATCCTAAAAATTCAAAGATGGGACCGTTCCACTCACCATCCCTGCGGGCCAGGTAATCGTTCACGGTAACAATATGTACACCTTGACCACTCAAAGCATTTAAGTAAGCTGGCAATGTACTCACCAGGGTTTTACCTTCCCCCGTTGCCATCTCTGCAATTTTACCGGAGTGCAACACCATACCACCTATAAGCTGTACATCATAGTGTACCATGTTCCAGGTTACTTTCGTTCCACCTGCTGTCCACGAGTTTTTATAAATGGCTTTATCGCCTTCAATGCTCACGCTGTCTTTCTTTGCAGCCAGCATCCTGTCTAATTCAGTAGCCGTAGTTTCTAAAGTTTCATTATCCTTAAAGCGACGGCTGGTTTCTTTTACCGCGGCAAAAGCTTCGGGTAAAATTTCAAGGAGTACCACTTCCAGTTCCTTGTCCTTATCTTTTTTTAATTCATCAATCTCCTTATAAAAAACATCCCGGCCATTTATGTCTTCAATGGGTAATTCTTCGGCAGCTTTTTGCTTGCCTGATATTTCTGTATTTATAGTAAGGAGATGTGCGGCAATGCGTTCTTTGAACTCTACTGTTTTGTTACGCAGCTCATCATTGCTCAGCGATTGGTATTGATTAAAAAAACTGTTGATCTGCTCAACTTGTGGTCTTATTTTTTTTACGTCTTTTTCGCTCTTATTGCCGCCAAAAAGTTTTGAAATAGCTCCGATCATAAAATGCTGTTGTTGGGTAAGTTATTATAATTATAAGATTATCAAGTTCTCAAATTTGATGCTTAAAAAACTTTATAGCCAAAATGACAGAAATTGTCCCTCTTATTATGGGGGCAACAAAGGTAAGTATAGTTTAGGTTGGAATTTGACCGTATATGGAATGTTTTGCTGCCATTTAGGGTAAAAAGCAGGTGCTCATAAAACAAACTGCTACATCTTTTGTTACGTATTTTATAAAAACCTAAATATGCATAAGCTCATTCTTTTACTGGTATCCATTTCTACATCATGGTATGCTGTTGCCCAAAAAGTTGACCTGGCCCGTTTTGAGAAAGAACGGGTAAGCAAGCAAAAAAATGCAATGATCGTATTGGGTGGATGGTCGGCAGCCAATATCATTGTAAGTGGTATTGCTACCGATACCCGTAATAAAGAAGTCCGGTATTTTCACCAGATGAACGTAATGTGGGGTGGTATAAACCTGGCCATTGCCGGCTTGGGATACTGGGGAGCCGGAAGAGAGAAAATTGACAACCCAACTTTAGCATCTGTGCTTAAACATCAAAACAAAACTGAAAAAACATTCTTACTCAATGCGGGGCTGGACGTAGTGTATGTTGGTGCCGGCTTATTAATGAACCAGACCAGTAATAACCAGAAAGTTCCGGAAAGATTTAAGGGTTACGGCAATTCCATTATGCTGCAGGGCGGATTTTTATTATTGTTCGATGCTGTTAATTATGCGATTCATCGTAAACATGGAAAACAATTGAATGGAATGGTAGAAAAAATTACACTAAATGGTACCCCAGGTTCGTTATATTTAACTTATAGATTTTGATTTAGTGTACCCTGTCAGAATGTTAAGAATTCCCCAAAGAGTTACCATTCATCAAATTAAATTCTTACATATAAATTCCGAAGCCTATTTTTACACGAATAAATTCGTATATCAACTCTTATTTATGAGAAAAATTCTAATGGTATTCGTGGTGATCTTTTCAGGCTTGGTATCAAAAGCCCAGGTAAAGGGCACGCTGATTGATTCGGCATCTTTAAAACCGATGGAAAATGCAGTGGTCGGTTTGGTAGTTAAATCCAACCCCACTGATACCAGTTATACATTTACAAATGATAAGGGCCACTTTAATTTTCAGACAGTTCCCTCCTCCCCTTTTTCAATCATCATCCGTCATATGGGCTACTGGCCCAAAGCCAAATATGTACCGGTTAATAAAGTTGAAAAAACAATTGACCTGGGTAGCTTTGTAATGGCACAGGATGCTAAACTGCTGAGTGAAGTAGTGGTAGAGGCACCGGCCATTGTTGTAAAAGAAGACACTATTGAATACAATGCATCGTCATTTAAAGTAAAAGAAGGCGCAGTAGTAGAAGACCTCTTAAAAAAATTACCTGGTGTGCAGGTTGATAAAGATGGTAATGTTACAGCACAGGGAAAAGCGGTAACCCGGGTAAAAGTAAATGGAAAGGACTTTTTTGGTGGAGATGTAAAAACAGCAACTAAAGAATTACCTGCCAACATTGTAGATAAGATACAGATCATTGATGATTATGGCGACCAGGCTACTGTTTCGGGAATAAAAGATGGTGACCCTGATAAAGTAATGAACATCCAGATAAAAAAAGATAAGAACAAAGGTTTTTTTGGAAGGGGCACTGGCGGTTATGGAACACAGGACAGGTACCAGGCTTCATTCAATGGTAATTATTTTAATAACAATACGCAGATATCTGTTTTAGGCAACAGCAACAATACCAATACTTCACTCTTCAACTTCGGCGGCGGAGGAAACCGTGGAGCCACCAGCATGATCCGTACCGGCATGAGTGCCATGAACGATATGGGCGGCATGGGAGCCATGAACAATATGATGCAGGGGGGCGGTGGTTCTGCTTTCAGCGGTGCCAACAACAGCGGTATCTCTACAACAAATTCCTTTGGCTTTAACTATCGTGATCAATGGAGCAAAAGAATAAGTGTGTATGGCAGCTATTCATACAACCATAGAAATACCAGCCAGCTGCAGAACTCATCGGCACAGAATTTTTTTGATACCATAACTTATATCAATAACCAGGATGTAAATAATCTAACTAAAGGCAACTCACACCGGTTTACTTTTAATATGGAGTACCAGATAGATTCTTTCAATTATTTAAAAGTGAGTCCCAGCGTAAACTTTACCGGCAGCGATGCCAATAACAAAACAGTTTTTGATTATACAGAAGCAGGCGGCAGCAAAACCAGTGATGGTACAAACAGGAATTTAACCAATTCAAAAGCGCCCAACCTTGCGGCAACAATTTTATATAATCATAAGTTCAGGAAACGTGGCCGGAATTTTTCAACCAGTTTATCATTGGGTACCTCTCAAAACAACTCGGAGCAGGATGTAACCAACCTGGGGTATCAATACGTTTCACCGGGCGCAGGCCCACGTAATTTTTTCCAGTTCATCAACCAGGAAAACAATAATTATAATTACGGCGTTCGGTTTACTTATTCAGAACCTTTGAACAAGACACAAAGCCTTGATTTCAGTTATTCGCATAACCTAAATTATGGCCGCAATAACCGGCAAACATTTAATGTAGATTCTGCCACCCGTGCAAAAACGATCAATGATTTCCTGAGCAATGATTATGAAAATAATTTTTATAACAACCGTATAGGGCTTTCACTTCGCACTACCGAAAAGAAATATAATTACACTATTGGCCTTAGTGTACAACCTGTAAACCTGCAGGGCTATTCAATTACTAAAGACAGTGGTTATAAAACCATACGCAGGGCAAATATTTTTCCTATAGCCCGGTTTACCTATAACTTTAAGAAAACCAAAACGCTCAACATCAGTTACAATGGAAATGCTACCCAGCCCAGCTTTAGCCAATTGCAGCCGGTGCAGGATGTTACAAACCAGCAAAACATCAGCATAGGCAATCCTAACCTGAAGCCATCTATGAACCACAACATGAACCTGAGTTATAACAATTTTAATTTTGTAAACGGCAAGGTTTTATTTACCAACCTAACTTTCAGCACAATCAGGAACCAGATTGTATATAACAATATTGACCAGGGTGCCGGGCGACAATTAAGCATTCCCGAAAATGTGAATGGGTATTACAATGTATTGGGATTTTATGTTTTCTCAAAACCTTACAAGAACAGGAAATATGTTCTGTCTGTAAGAGGCAATGTGAATTACAACCACAATATAAACCTGGTAGATAGCATTAAAAATATAGGCAATAACTGGATAGTTGGGCAAGGTTTGAACTTTGAATATAATTATAAAGAAATACTGGAATTGGGAACAGGCATCAGCTACAGCTTAAATGATGTGCATTACAAGAACAAAACTGGCAAGCCACTTAACACTTTGCAGAATACTTCCAGTAATGCATGGACCTTCAGCAGTAATATGAATTTGAATATTACCAAAACACTGGTTTTAAAATATGATGTGGATTATACAATCAACAACGGCCTGGCTAGCAGTATAAGTAAGAACCAGGTTATCATGAATGCATCTTTGGAAAAACAGCTGTTTAAAAAGAAAAACGGTATCATTAAAATAGAAGCATTTGATCTGTTTAAGCAAAACAGTAATATCAGCCGTTCGGTAAATCAGAATTCAATTATTGACAGCCGCACAAACAGGCTTACCCGGTATTTTATAGCCAGCTTCACTTATCGTTTGCAAAGATTTGCAGGCCAGTCAATCCAGGCTCCAGGTATTGATATGAGAAGAATGGGTACACCAAGAGGAACTTTTTAAGCTAAAAGCCTGAATAAATATAATTGATCAAGGGCTTTTTTATACCAAACTGAATTTCATTTTACGGAAACTGCGGTGGCTGAAATTCAAGCCAGGCTTTTGTGTGGGGGCTTTTAGTAAATACCGATAAAAAAATCTTAACAATTAAAAGAAGGTATATCGGTATAAAGTCCTTTTTTATTACCTTTGCCCGCCTAAAAGCTGCTCCTAATTGGGACAGATACCGTTAATTTAATAAGAAGATTTACTATGAGTGGTGCATTAAAAGAGGTTCGTAACCGGATAAAGAGTGTGCAGAGTACACAGCAGATCACAAAAGCTATGAAAATGGTGAGTGCTGCAAAGCTCCGCCGTGCCCAAGACGCTATAACCCAAATGCGTCCTTACGCCCAAAAGCTACAGGAAATGCTGAGCAATATTGTAAGCAACAGCGATGGAGATGTAAATATGGCTCTGGCCACCCAAAGGCCCGTTGAGAATGTGATGATAATTGTTATTACCAGCGACAGGGGTTTATGTGGCGGTTATAATAGTAATCTTATAAAACTGGCAAAGCAGGTAGCACTGGAAAAATATCCCCAGCAGTTTGCAAAAGGAAAAGTGCAGATATTGCCTATCGGTAAAAAAGGATATGAGAGTTTTACCAAAAGCGGCTTTAAAGTAGTTAATCAATACTGGGATATTTTTACCGGTTTAAGCTTTGAAAAAGTACAGGGCGCTGCAAAGTATGCCATGGATGCTTTTGCCAATAAAGAAATTGATGCTGTTGAATTGATATATAGTGAATTTAAAAATGCAGCTACCCAACGTTTTGTTGCAGAACAATTTTTGCCGGTATCAAAAGTTACCAAAACCGAAGGCCAGAAAAATGCCGACTTCATTTATGAGCCGGGCAAAGATGTATTGATAGCCGAGCTGATGCCTAAAATTTTAAATACCCAATTATTTAAAGCTACCTTAGATGCCAATGCCAGTGAGCATGGTGCACGGATGACAGCGATGGATAAGGCCAGCGATAACGCCAACGAATTATTAAAATCATTAAAGATCAGCTACAACCGTGCAAGACAGGCTGCCATTACAACCGAGTTAACAGAGATTGTAAGTGGTGCGGCGGCGTTGCAGGGTTAAACACCCCCTAACCCCCTAAAGGGGGAATTGGGAATTCCTAACACAAAACATAATAACCCCCTTTAGGGGTTTGGGGTATGGAACTTTCAGAGATCATTCCACATATTGAGGCTTTAATTTTTGCCAGCGATAAACCGCTGAGCAATGACGAGATACTTGAACTGGTGAACAGCGCTCTTGCTTTTATTGAAGACCGTGCCACGCAGCAACAGGTGGATGCAGCCATTGAAGGCATCAGCGAAAAATACAGCACCGAGTTCTATGCTTTTGAATTAAGACAGATCGGCGGTGGCTGGCAGTTCCTTACCAAAAAAGAATATCATAAAACTGTTGCCCAGCTTAATGGAGATAAATTTTTAAAACGACTTTCTACAGCAGCGCTGGAAACTCTTGCCATTATTGCTTACAAACAGCCAATCACCAAAAGCGAAATAGAATCCATCCGTGGAGTGAACTGTGATTATGCTGTGCAGAAATTGCTGGAGAAAGACCTGGTAATTATCTCTGGCAGAAATGAAGATGCCGTGGGTAAGCCCCTAATCTATGCAACTTCAAAATCTTTTATGGATTATTTTGGCATCAACAGTGCTGAAGATCTTCCTAAAATCTCAGAAGTGCTTATGGAAGAATTGGTACAGTCAACCAATGTAAAAGAAGCGGAAGAAGCTATGGAAGCAGAAAATTTTGTTAAAGAAAATGGTGAAGAACAAATTATAATAGAAGCAACCGTTGAGGCAGAAATAATTGCCAACGAAAAAGAAATAGCAGAAGATGTGGACGAGGTTTTAAATAATACTGAACCCATCGAAATTGCAGAAGCGGTAAACAGGGAAAATGACACGGAAGAAGAAAAGGAAATATAATCTGAATTAATAGGATATTTACTTAGGCATGATTATTTCATGCCTTTGTTTTTAGTACAGGTTTCAAATATTATAATCATCATGACAAAAAGATCTTTTCTACCGGCAGCAATTGGACTTATTATATTTATTTTCACCAGCTTTATTTTTATATCCTGCAATACTTCAAAAAACAACGTGAACAAAGAAATTAAGAACAAACCTATTGATGGCTGGAATTCGTTTGACAAACAGGCCCACCGGGGTGGCCGTGGCTTAATGCCCGAGAATACCATACCGGCAATGCTCAATGCGATTGGTCTTGGTGCAACCACACTCGAAATGGATATCAGTATCAGCAAGGATAAAAAAGTTTTACTGTCTCATGAACCTTTTTTAAATCATGTAATTACAACCTTACCCAACGGTGGTTTTATATCAGATAAATATGACAGTACCTTCAATTTATACAAAATGGATTATGATTCCATTATAAAGTATGATGTTGGTCTAATGCCACATCCGAGATTTCCGCAGCAACAAAAAATAAAAGCAATAAAACCACTGTTGTCTGATGTATTTAAGGCTGTGAAAGAATATATGGCAACAGCCAAAAGGCCCTATCCTTTCTTCAATATCGAAACCAAAACCTTACCCAAGGGCGATAATATCTATCATCCCAAGCCTGCTGAGTTGGTTGAGTTATTAATGAAAGTCATCAAAGACAATCAAATGGAAGAAATGGTAATCATCCAGTCATTTGATTTCAGAACATTACAATACCTCCACCAGCATTATCCAAAAATTAAAACAGCCATGCTGATTGAAGCTGACAGCAAAAGCAGTTTTCGCAAACAGGTAAAGGATATTGGCTTTACGCCAAC
Source organism: Chitinophagales bacterium (assembly GCA_038257425.1). Taxonomy (GTDB): domain Bacteria; phylum Bacteroidota; class Bacteroidia; order Chitinophagales; family Chitinophagaceae; genus Ferruginibacter. The sequence goes on along the minus strand of JBBSJI010000014.1, from coordinate 6,928 downwards.
TATTTACAGTCCGGAATATACATTGGTAACTGACCTGCTGATCCAAAACTGCCATGAACTAAATATGAAGATCATCCCATGGACTGTGAATGATAAAAAGAAAATTGAGGAGTTAAAGAAAAAGGGAGTTGACGGGATAATTACGGATTACCCGGATTTATTTAATGATTAGTTTCAAGAGCCAACCAATCATTTGCATTTTTAAATAATAATTTTTCTTTCAGCCCGGCATTAAAATTCATCCCTTCAATTAATTTACCGGGGCAATGCTCTCCCAGCGGAAAAGGATAATCACTACCTAAGCATATTTTATCTTCTCCCATTACATCCATGATATAGCGCATGGCTTTATCATCATGCACCAGGCTATCAATCCAGAATTTACCAATATAATCACGGGGATTAATAGCATTGTCAACTGCAACAAGATCAGGCCGCACATTAAACCCATGCTCTATCCTGCCAATGGTTAAAGGAAAAGAACCGCCGCCATGTGCAAATGCAACCCTTAGCTTGGGAAATTTTTCAAACACTCCCCCGAATATCATCGAGCAAATGGCTCGGGATGTTTCTGCAGGCATGCCCACCAGCCAGGGCAGCCAGTATTTCTGCATCTGTTGCTCTCCCATCATCTCCCAGGGGTGCACAAACAAGGCACAGCCCAGCTTTTCAGCCGCTTCATAAAAAGGAAAGAATTTTTCCTCGCCTAAATTAAGTCCATTGATATTGCTGCCGATCTCCAGTCCCGGCATTTTTAATTCAGTAACACAACGTTCCATTTCCTTTATCGCAAGGTCTATATCCTGTAAAGGAACTGTACCAATACCAATAAATCTTTTGGGATCTTTTGCAACCGTATCAGCAATATGGTCATTAAAAAAACGGGAGGTTTCATGACCATCATTTGCCTTTGCCCAATAATTAAACAAAACGGGAATGGTGGAAAGTACTTGTACATTCACATCAGTTTCATCCATTTCTTTTAGTCGAACTGCAGCATCAAAACAATTATCATCTACTTCCCGAAAGAGCTTATCCCCTTTCATCATGCAGGCTTTGCAATTGCGGTGCTCAAGATGTATAAATTCACCATAGCCAAATTTTTGAACCCAGTTGGGCATTTTGTCCGGCATGATGTGGGTGTGAATATCAATCTTCATGTGAATCTGTTAATTGGTTAATCCGTTAATTGGTTAATCCGTGTAGCCGTACATACGGATTAACGTTTATACGGATTAACACATCAGCCCTTTCTAACCGGTGGCGCCATTACAGAACCGCACTTGCTGCAGGTACGTTTCTGTTCATCATTATAAAATCCTTCCATAACGGGCGGCAGTTGAGCAACAATATCGTTGATCACTTTATATTCTTCATACAATTTGTTGCCACAGTTTTCACAATACCATAAAAATCCGTCTTCCTCTGTTTCTCTAACTTTTTCAATTACCAGTCCTACCGTACCGGCGCCCCGTTGAGGAGAATGCGGTGTTTTTGGCGGCAGTAAAAATATATCTCCTTCGTTGATGGCAATATCTCTTGGTACGCCATCGTCTATAATTTTTAAAACAATATTACCTTCCACCTGGTAATACAATTCTTCGCTTTCATTAAAATGATAATCCTTACGGCTGTTAGGACCGCCCACAACCATCACAATAAAATTCTCTGCGTCTTTATAAATGCATTGATTGCCCACAGGTGGCTTTAACTTGTCCCTGTTATCATCTATCCATTTTTTTAAATTAAAAGGTGCTGCAATTGACATGGCAAATAAATTTAGAGTTGTAAGTTAATTATTTTTTTGTACCAAGCTGTCGATCTTTACCCGCCTTCATAGGCGTCGCACACTTGTGCAGAATAACTTTATTCATCAATCTTCGCTTAGATCTGCACTATTGCCCTACTCCTTCAGGAGTTCCTTGAAAAGGAACGAGCAATAGCTCTTAGGGATGAGGTTAATTTAATTATCTTTAACCCATGAATTTAACTGCCCCTTACCACCTGGAAAATTTTATCGGTGGAAATTTTATCGGTCCACTCAGCGGAAGTTTTATAGATAATATTAATCCCGCTACCGGTGAAGTTTACGGACAGATACCCGACAGCAATGAAAAAGATATTGAAGTGGCTGTGCAGGCTGCAAAAAAAGCTTTCCCTGCATGGGCTGTTTTACCGGTAGAAAAAAGATTTATCATCCTGAATAAAATTGCCGAACTCATAGAAGAGAACCTGGAAGAACTAGCCTTGGCCGAAACTACCGACAATGGAAAACCTTTGTGGTTAAGTAAGCAGGTTGATATACCGAGGGCATCATCTAACTTTCGGTTTTTTGCAACAGGCATCATGCACTTTGCAAACGAGAGCCATAACATGGAAGACAAGGCTGTGAATTATACTTTGCGCCAGCCCATTGGCATCGTTGGTTGTATATCTCCCTGGAACCTGCCCTTATATTTATTTACCTGGAAGATAGCTCCTGCCTTGGCTGCGGGCAATTGTGTGATTGCAAAACCATCCGAAGTAACACCACTTACTTCCTTTCTTTTAGGAAGGATCTGTAAAGAAGCAGGCTTACCCGATGGTGTTTTAAATATTGTGCATGGTACCGGCCCACATTGCGGCGAAGCCATCGTAAAACACCCGGAGATAAAAGCCATTTCATTTACCGGCAGTACCCGGGCAGGCGAACGCATTGCATCTATTGCTGCACCCTTGTTTAAAAAATTATCATTGGAACTGGGCGGAAAAAATCCCAATATCATTTTTAATGATTGCAACTGGGAAAAGATGCTGACTGAAACCATCCGTTCATCCTTTGGCAACCAGGGACAGATCTGTTTATGCGGCAGCAGGATATTGATCGAAAGATCTGCCTACGAAAATTTTAAAAAATATTTTGTTGAGATTACAAAAAAACTCACTGTTGGCGATCCGCTGGAGGAACTTTCAAAGCAGGGTGCTATTGTAAGCAAACTGCATTTTGATAAGATCATGCAATGCATTGAAACTGCTAAAGCTGAAGGTGGTAAAATATTATGTGGAGGAAATGCAGTTAAATTAACAGGGCGATGTGAAGGTGGATATTTTATTGAACCAACCATTATTGAAGGGTTAACCCAAAACTGTAAAACTAACCAGGAAGAGATCTTTGGTCCTGTAGTTACCATTCAGCCTTTTGATACAGAAGAAGAAGCTATTGAATTAGCCAATGCAACAAATTATGGCCTTGCAGCCAGCATCTGGACACAGGATATCAGCAGGGCAAACCGTGTTGCTGCAAAAGTAGAGGCTGGGATCATCTGGATCAACTGCTGGCTGGTAAGGGACCTGCGTACCCCTTTCGGCGGCATAAAGAACAGCGGCGTAGGAAGAGAAGGTGGCTGGGAAGCACTGCGGTTTTTTACAGAAGCAAAAAATGTTTGTATACAATTTTAATTATGTCTACCATTAATACAGAAAATGCAGCAAAACCTTTAGGTGCCTATCCTCATGCAAGGCGTGTGGGAAATTTATTATTTCTCTCAGGCATTGGCAGCAGGGCTGCAAAGGATAATGCTATTCCGGGATTAGAACTGGATGCAGCAGGAAATATTATAAAATATGACATTGAAGCCGAATGTCACCAATGCTTTGCCAATGTAAAAGCCGTACTGGAAGCCAGCGGCAGCAGCTGGAATAAGATAGTAGATGTAACCGTATTCTTAACCAACATGAAAAAAGATTTCCCGGTTTATAATAAGATTTATGGCGAGTTCTTTAAAGATGTGCAGGCCTGCCGCACTACAGTAGAAGTAAAAAGTTTACCAACACCCATAGCAATTGAATTAAAAGTGATTGCTACAATTGAATAGCTCTGGGCTTCAGCCCAGAGAAAACAAATAAACATATATGGCTTTAGCCAAAAGAATATAATTGGGCTAAAGCCTTATCATCTTAAATAAAATAATCATCGGCCTGAAGGCCGGAGCAATTAAAAATGAATTTTATAAATACACACGAATTCGCAAAAAATCTGGATGTTTCTGATCCATTAAAAGATTTTCGTTCTAAATTTTACATACCAATTATCAACGGGAATGAATCCATTTACTTTACCGGGAACTCACTTGGCCTGCAACCCAAAACCACGCAGGAATATGTATTGAATGAACTGGAAGACTGGGCCAGCTTTGGCGTTGAAGGACATTTTCATGCAAGGCAACCGTGGTTCAGTTATCATGAGATGTTTCCGCAACTGCTCACAAAAATTGTGGGTGCACTACCGGAAGAAATTGTAGTGATGAATCAACTGACCGTGAACCTGCATTTATTGATGGCCAGCTTTTATCAACCCACCAAAGAACGCTTTAAGATCATCTGCGAAGCAAAAGCTTTTCCTTCTGATCAATATGCTTTGGAAACGCAGGTAAAGTTTCATGGATTAAATCCTGATGATGCAATTATTGAAGTAGCTCCCAGTAATGGTGAACATACTATCAGGACAGAAGATATTCTTGCTACTATAAAACAACATGCTGCACAAACAGCCGTTGTGATTTTTGGTGGCGTAAATTATTACAGCGGCCAGGTGTTCGATATGAAAACAATTACCAAAGCAGCGCATGATGCGGGTGCATATTGCGGTTTTGACCTGGCACATGCTGCAGGCAATATTGAATTGCATATGCATGATTGGGATGTAGATTTTGCCTGCTGGTGCAGTTATAAATATTTGAACAGCGGGCCCGGAGGTGTAGCAGGTGCATTTATCAATAAAAAACACACGGGCAATACAAACCTGCCGAGGCTGGCTGGCTGGTGGGGGCATGAGAAAGAGACCCGTTTTAAAATGGAGAAAGGATTTAAACCCATTGCCACTGCAGAGGGCTGGCAACTAAGTAATGCACCGGTATTGAGCATGGCTGCTCACAAAGCTTCGCTGGATATTTTTGAAGAAGCAGGTATTGAAAATTTAATTGCTAAAGGGCAACGGTTAAGCGATTATTTATTTTTTATTATCGAGGAGTTGAATACAAATTCTGCCAAACAGAAAATTGAGATCATCACACCAAAAAATAATAAAGGCTGCCAGGTTTCAATGCTGATGCTGGAAAAAGGGAAGGAAGTTTTTGAAGCCTTAAAACAGAACGGCGTACTGGCCGATTGGCGTGAGCCTAATGTAATAAGAGTTGCACCTGTACCATTGTACAATAGCTTTGAAGACATATGGAAGTTTGGCGAAATTGTAAAAACTATTTTAAATAAAGGTTGATGCAAAAAAAAGATACCGTAATTATCGGGGCAGGGCTTGTTGGTTCCTTACTTTCCATTTACCTGTTAAACCGGGGGTACAAAGTAAAGATTTATGAACGCCGTGCCGACATGCGTAAGGAGGATATGATTGCTGGTCGTTCAATAAATCTTGCTTTAAGCGACAGGGGTATTAAAGCTTTGGAAGAAGTTGGATTGATGGAGGAGATCAGGAAGATATGTATTCCCATGCATGGCCGCTTTATGCACAATGCAGATGGCACTACCGCTTACCAGCCTTATGGTAAAGAAGGACAGTTCATCAATTCTGTATCAAGAGGTGAATTGAATTGCAAATTAATGGACCTGGCAGAAAAAAATGGAGTTGAAATTTATTTCAACGAAAAATGTGAAAGCATTGATTGGAATAAAAATGAAATTCTTTTTGAGAATACACTCAACAACAAACAACAAACTACAAACTACAAACTTGCCTTCGGCAGCGATGGCGCTTTTTCTGCAGCCCGGCTAACACATCACTTGCAACACGATCGTTTTGAGTATAATCAACACTACATTGATTTTGGATATAAAGAATTAAATATTCCCGCAGGTGATAATGGAACATTTTTATTAGAGAAAAATGCCCTGCATATCTGGCCACGTGGTAATTACATGATGATCACCTTACCCAATATAGATGGCAGCTTTACCTGCACTTTGTTTTTCCCTTTTGAAGGTGAGACTTCTTTTGCCTCGCTGGATACTCCTGAAAAAGTAAGATCATTCTTTGAAAAGACATTTACAGATGCTGCAGCATTAATGCCCACATTAGAAGCAGATTTTTTCAATAATCCTACTTCATCATTGGTTACTGTAAAATGTTATCCCTGGATACGGGAAGATAAATTTGCACTCATTGGCGATGCAGCACATGCCATCGTCCCTTTCTTTGGGCAAGGTATGAACTGTGGATTTGAAGACTGTTCAGTATTAAATGGACTCATTGATACGTATGCAGAAGACTGGAATACTATTTTAACCGAATACCAGGCTTTACGCAAACCTGATGCAGATGCCATTGCAGACCTGGCCCTGAATAATTTTGTAGAGATGAGAGACAAGGTGGCTGATCCTAAATTTTTATTGCAGAAAAAAATTGAGGGCAATTTCAGTAAAAAATACCCGGATAAATGGACACCATTATACAGCCAGGTAACCTTTAGTCCGCAGATAAGGTATAGTGAAGCTTTGGTTAATGGAAAAAAGCAGGAAGCCATCATGCAGCAGGTGATGGCCATACCCGGCATTGAAGATAAGTGGCAGGATGAGGAAATTGAGAACCTTATATTGAAACAATTACACTAATTAAAACGAATTACACGAATTGTTACAATTGCTCCAACTATACTAAAATTCTGGCTTTACATAGTAATTCGTGTAATTCGCTAAAATTCGTGTAATAAAAAATTAACTCTATGTATAAATTCGATTACTATACAGAAAAAGATGACCAAAAGGTAATTGCCTTTATGAAAGAAAATGCTTTTGCATTGATTACCGGCATGGGAGAAAATTATCCTGTAGCCACGCAAATTCCTTTGGCTGTAAAAATAATAGACAATAAAATATTTTTAGAAGGCCACCTGATGCGGAAGACCGATCATCATCTTGCTTTTGAAAAAAATAATAATGT